>JAPLBU010000058.1 GCA_026392575.1 Actinomycetota bacterium
GTCGGTCCGCCGCTGGCGATCCCCATTGCCGCGACGACGTCATCGGGCAGACCGGCGGCCGCCGTGGGGACCGGCGCAGTCGACAGCGCGAACCCGACGATGAGAATGCCGGCGACGAAGGTCCCGACGACTGCCGCACCGCGTCGTGTACGGCGGGTGCGGTCCTCGCCGGTCGAGGCTCGCCCGGCCTTCACCCAGCGGTCGATGGCACCGCGGCGGATGGGCATCTCGAGGAAGCGGAAACTCAGTTCGGCAACTCCGACGGTGAGGGCGAGTCGGATCACGAGCAGCGGGATCCCGTCGAGTGGCACGTCGAGGACCGGCCGGGTGATCATGAAGATCGGCCAGTGCCACAGGTACAGGCCGTAGGAGCGCTGACCCACGTAGCGCCAGGGCTGTGTACCCATCCACCTGCCCAGCGGTGATGCGGGGTGGGTCGCCATCGCGATCAGCACCGCCACGATGACGGCGAGCGCCAGGAAGCCGCCCCGCTGGTACATCCACGGGGTGAACTCACCGACGAAGACGAAGAAGCCGATGACCGCGAGCAGGGCTGCGATGCCGGTGCCGGTGAGGAAGGCCGCCGCGCCGCGCGGGACATCGGCACGGAGTCGGCCGGGTCGCCAGAACGTCGCCAGCGCCGCGCCGATGAGTAGTCCCATCGCATGCGAGTCGGTGCCGAAGTAGGCGCGGCTGGGGTCGGCGTAGTCGGGGAAGCCGTTGCTGACCGACAGGGTGATCATCCAGATCGTCGACAGAATGGCGAGGACGAGGGCGGTGATACGGACGCCGCGACGACCGGCCCGCTTCATCACGAGGTAGGCAACCGCCGGCCACACCAGGTAGAACTGCTCCTCGACCGCCAGCGACCACAGGTGCTTGAGGAGCGGTGGCCGTCCGATGAACTCGAAGTAGGACGAGTCGTTGAGGATGTACCACCAGTTGTTGACGTAGAAGATCGACGCGATGGTGTCGGCCCGCACCTGCGATGCGACGTCCCGGTAGAAGAAGGCGGCCGCGACGGCGACCACGGCGAGCATGAGGATCAGGGCGGGCAGGAGGCGGCTGGCTCGACCGAGGTAGAACTTCGCGAAGTCGATGCCGCCAGAGCGGTCGTACTCCTCGAGGATGAGCGTGGTGATGAGGAAGCCGCTGAGGACGAAGAAGACGTCAACGCCGAGGTAGCCGCCGCTGATCCAGGTGAGATCCGCGTGATAGAGCAGCACGCCGATGACGGCCAGCGCCCGGACGCCGTCGAGGCCGGGCAGGTAGCCCATCTCCCCGCGCGGCCGTCCGCGATCGAGCAGCCACGGAATCTGTTCCGCCGGCGTCTGGGTCACCGGCCAATCGTAAGCGCTTGCCGGTGAACTCAGGTGTTGCGGAACCGGTTGATCTGCGTGACGAATCGCTCGCGGAACTCGGGGTCGCGGATGCCGAGGCCTTCCTCGGGGGCGAGGGCAAGGACGCCGACCTTGCCCTGGTGGGCGTTTCGGTGGACCTCGTAGGCGGCCTGGCCTGCCTGTTCGAGGGGGAATGCCTTCGACAGGGTCGGGTGGATCATGCCGCGGGCCACGAGCCGGTTGGCCTCGGAGGCCTCGCGGTAGTTGGCGAAGTGGCTGCCGACGATGCGCTTGAGGTTCATCCACAGGTACCGGTTGTCGTACTCGTGCATGAAGCCGCTGGTCGATGCGCAGGTCACGATGGTGCCGCCCTTGCGTGCGACGTAGACCGATGCGCCGAAGGTCTCGCGGCCGGGGTGCTCGAAGACGATGTCGGGATCGTCGCCGCCGGTCAGTTCGCGGATCTTCTTGCCCAGCCGCTGCCATTCCTTCGGGTCCTGGGTGTGCTCGTCCTTCCAGAACTTGTAGCCCTCGGCGGATCGGTCGATCACCAGATCGGCGCCCATCGACCGGACCAGGGCGGCCTTCTCCGGACTGGACACCACGCACACCGGGATCGCGCCGCCGTTGACGGCGTACTGGGTCGCGTAGGAGCCCAGGCCGCCGGATGCACCCCAGATCAGGACGACATCGCCCTGCTTCATGCCGGCGCCGTTGCGCGACACGAGCTGGCGGTAGGCAGTGGAGTTGACGAGCCCGGGGGAGGCCGCCTCCTCCCACGTGAGGTGCGCCGGCTTGGGCATCAGCTGGTTGGACTTGACGATGGCGAGTTCGGCGAGGCCACCGAAGTTCGTCTCGAAGCCCCAGATCCGCTGCTCGGGATCCATCATCGTGTCGTTGTGCCCGGCGGGGGACTCCAGCTCGACGCTGAGGCAGTGCGCAACGACCGTGTCGCCGGGCTTCCAGGCGTTGACGCCCGGGCCGACCCGCAGCACGACACCCGAGGCGTCCGATCCGATCACGTGGTACGGCAGATCGTGGCGCTTCGCATCCGCATGGGTGCGCCCATAGCGATCCAGGAACCCAAACGTGCTGACCGGCTCGAAGATGCTCGTCCACACCGTGTTGTAGTTGATGCTCGACGCCATCACCGCGATCAGCGCCTCGCCAGGAGCTAACTCCGGCACCGGCACCTCATCCACATGCAGCGATTTACGCGGATCCTTGTCCTTCGACGGCAACCCCGCGAACATCTCCTGCTCGTCCCGGTGAACCGTGACCGCACGATACGACTCAGGCACCGCAAGGCTCGCGAAGTCCTCGGGCGGTGCGTCATTCAGGATTGCATCGCGAATCCGGTCCATGCGTGACCTCCAGTCGGTGGTGCGCCTTCAGTCTGCCAGAGCCGCTATCGGATGAACCGGATCCACACGACGGCCGCCGTGATGCTGATCACGCCGATGACGAGGGCCTTGCGTGCCCGGCGCCCGAGGGCGATGAGCAGGAGGGTGCCGAGGATGCCGGCCGCGACGGCAATCGCCGCCGTCCACTGCCCCTGCGTTGGGGTCCAGCCGCCGATCGTGAGGTCGGGGACGTCGGGGATGTCGAGCAGTACGGGCAGGTGCACCGGCTAGTGGTCGCCGGATGCGGCCTGGACCAGCTCGACGAGGACGCCGCCGCAGGCCTTGGGGTGGCAGAAGTTGATGAGGGACCCAGCGGTGCCGACCTGCGCCGTCTCGTAGAGCATCCGCACCCCTCTCTCGCGCAGGGTGGCGGCGGTCGCCTCGACGTCGTCGACTCCGTACGCGACCTGCTGGATACCGGGACCGGAGCGGTCGATGAACTTGGCAATGTTCGAATCGGCGTTCAGGGGGGCCAGCAGCTGGATGCACGACCCGGAGTCACCGACGCCGAGCATGGCCTCCCGGACCCCCTGCTTCTCGTTGACCTCCTCGTGCACGACCGAGAGCCCGAAGGCCCGTCCGTAGAAGGCAATGGCCTCGTCGAGGTCGTGGACGGCGATGCCCACATGGTCGATGCGCGTCAACAGGGATTCCATGGGCATTATGGTGTCACCCACGCAACGCAGATGAGGAGACGGGATGTCCTTCGATAACGGTTCGGTCATCGTCGCAGGTGCACGCACGCCGATGGGCCGGCTTCTCGGCTCCCTGTCGTCGTTCAGTGCGACGGATCTCGGCGGTGTCGCGATCAAGGCGGCGCTCGAGCGGGCCGGCGTCTCACCCGACCAGGTCGACTACGTGATCATGGGTCAGGTCCTGCAGGCGGGAGCCGGCCAGATCACCGCGCGGCAGGCTGCCGTCAAGGCCGGTATCAGCATGAACGTGCCGGCGCTGACCATCAACAAGGTGTGCTTGTCCGGTATTGACGCGATCGCACTTGCCGACCAGCTCATTCGTGCGGGCGAGTTCGACGTGGTCGTCGCGGGTGGCATGGAGTCGATGACCAACGCACCGCACCTGCTCATGGGTTCGCGCGAGGGCGTCAAGTTCGGCGACTGGAAGATGATCGACTCGTTGGCGTTCGACGCACTTACCTGTGCGTTCGACGAGTGCGCGATGGGCGAGAGCACCGAGGCGCACAACGCACGCCATGCGCTGACGCGCGACGAGCAGGACGCCTTCAGCGCACAGTCGCATCAGCGCGCAGCGGCTGCCGCGGCCGCCGGTGTCTTCGCCGCCGAGATCGCGCCCGTCTCCGTTCCGCAACGCAAGGGCGACCCGGTGCTGGTCACGGTCGACGAGGGCGTGCGCGCAGAGACGACCACGGATTCGCTGGCGAAACTGCGCCCCGCGTTCGCGAAGGACGGCACCATCACCGCGGGCAATGCCTCGCAGATCTCCGACGGAGCGGCCGCGGTGGTCGTGATGAGCAAGGCCAAGGCCCAGGAACTGGGCCTCACGTGGCTTGCGGAGATCGGCGCGCACGGCGTGGTGGCCGGTCCCGACGCTTCGCTCCAGGAGCAGCCCGCAGCCCGCAAGCTCGGGGTCAGCGACGACATCGTCAATGTCAACGGCGGGGCCATCGCGCTCGGGCATCCGGTGGGGATGTCCGGCGCCCGCATCGTGCTGTCGCTCGCTCTGGAGCTCCAGCGACGTGGCGGCGGTATCGGCGCGGCGGCCTTGTGCGGTGGCGGCGGGCAGGGTGACGCCCTCCTCGTGCGCGTGCCGCAGTCCTAGCGCACGGAGGAGTCACAGTGGGCAGGGATGTGCCGACGCTGGTCGCGGGCGCCCGGGAGGGGCGCACGCGCGACATCGCCCGGCTGATCTCGCTCATCGAGGACGGCTCGCCGGAGGTCCCGGCGCTGATGCGCGACCTTGCGTCGACATCGGGACGAGCAAGCGTCATCGGAATCACCGGCTCTCCGGGCGTCGGAAAGTCGACGACGACGGCGGCCCTGATCACGGCGATGCGTGCGCGCGGCCAGCGGGTCGGTGTGCTGGCCGTCGATCCCTCGTCGCCCTTCTCGGGCGGTGCGCTCCTCGGCGACCGCATCCGCATGCAGAAGCACGCGACCGACGAGGGTGTCTTCATCCGCTCGATGGCATCACGAGGTCACCTCGGCGGTCTGGCGGCAACGACTCCGCAGGCGCTGCGCGTGCTCGACGCGGCGGGCTTCGATGTGGTCCTCATCGAGACGGTCGGAGTGGGTCAGTCCGAGATCGAGGTGGCGGCCGCAGCGGATACCACGCTTGTCCTGCTCGCTCCCGGCATGGGCGATGGCATCCAGGCGGCCAAGGCCGGCATCCTCGAGATCGGCGATGTCTTCGTCGTGAACAAGGCTGATCGCGATGGCTCGGACTCCACGATGCGCGAACTGCGGAACATGATCGCGCTCGGCGTTCGCGGCCCCGACGCGTGGAGCCCACCGGTCGTCAAGACCGTGGCCTCGACGGGCGAGGGGATCGACCGGCTCGTCAGCGCGATTGACGACCACCGCACCTGGCTGATGGCCTCTGGTGAACTCGAGGTCCGACGGGTTCGTCGGGCGCGTGATGAAGTCGAGGCGCTGGCCCTTGCGCTGCTGCGACGCAGGCTTGAGGCCGACACCGGGTCGCTGCGCCTGCTGGCCGCGGCCGAGGACGTTGCCGCGGGGCGCACCGATGCGCATACCGCGGCTGCCCGGCTGGTCGAGGACGCCTGACGCTGCCGACGGTGCGGTTGAGAGTCAGCCGACGATGCAGCCCGTCACCACTCCACCGGTGATGTCGAGGGTGAAGCGGTTCTCCTGGATGTCCTTCGTCAGGGCCTGCTGCTCGCCTTCAAGCGTGCCGATGCGGATCACGTATCCGCTGGCCTCGGCCAGGGCCTGTGCGGCCTCGGTCGGCAGTGCCTGGGCGATCATCTGCTCGCACAGGTTCGTCATCTCGCTCGTCGCGTCGAGCGGCGCGCCGCTCACGTTCGCGTCCGAGGCAACGGGATTGCCGCTTCCTACCGTGGAGCAGGCGGTCAGCCCGGTGAGCGCAACGATGACGAGGGCGGCGCCGGCAAGGGCGTGGGGCAGGGGGCGAGTGCGCATGGTTCCTCCGGTCGATGACGGCGTAACGGACGCCGATATCGAGGATTGTATACCTTACTGGTCAAGATTGTTGCATATGCCGCTCAGCGGCGCTGCCAGGCTCCGGGCTCGGTGAGGAGGTCGGTGACGTTGGCGGGGAGGGCGCCGGTGGCTACATCGGCGAGGCTGATGTGCTCGAGCACGTGGCGCATCGATGCGCGAACGGCGATCCACACCTCGCGCAGATGCTCGGAGGCGCCCGTGTAGTCCAGGTCCTCCGGGCGCTGGCCCCGGATGGCGGCGAGTGGCCCGTCGAGGGCTCGGACGACGTCGGCGATCGAGACATCCTTGGGATCGCGGTCGAGCCGGTAGCCGCCATCGGCTCCGCGCTGGCTGGCCACGATGCCGGACTGCCTCAGCTGGCGCAGGATCCCTTCGAGGAACTTCAGGGGGATGTCCTGGGCCTTGGAGATCGCATCGCCCTTGACGAGTCGCGTTGGGTTCTCGACGTAGACGGCCGCCAACTCAAGGAGCGCGCGCATCCCGTAGTCGGCCTTCGCGGATACGTGCATGCCCGCATTCTCGCGGGTTCCACGCCGTCGCTGCTCTCCGACCCGCCGAGTCTCAGACTTGCTGATCACCGTCACCCGGGTTACATTACTACAAAACATGTAGACAAGATAGAAAAAGTTGGGAAGCAAGGGTGACGTCTCTTCAGCAGACCAAGGCCTTCGCGCCCTTCGAATCGAACTCAAGGAGAAGATCCATGACCCGCACTCGCATCACCCGCCGTGCCGCAGTGGCCGGCCTCGTGAGCCTCGCGCTCGCTGCCGGCATCGCGCTGCCGACCGCATCGGCGGCAGCCGCCGCCACGCCGACCGTCACCCGGCCGGCGGCCCCGCTGCCGAAGCTGCCCACCGCACCGGTGATCCGCATCGGCTTCTTCGCCAACGTCACGCACGCCCCGGCCCTGGTGGCCCAGCAGTTGCGGCTGTTCGAGACGTTCCTCGGCAAGGACGGCACCAAGGTCGAGTACGTGGCCTTCAACGCCGGTCCGGCGGCGATTGAGGCCATGAAGGGCGGCGCGATCGACGTCTCGTACATCGGCCCGAACCCGTCGGTCTCGGGCTACACCTCCACGGGTGGCACCCTGCTCCGCGTGGTGTCCGGCGCAACGTCGGGTGGCGCGCAGTTCGTGGTGAAGCCGAGCATCACCTCGGTCGCCCAGCTCAAGGGCAAGAAGATCGCGACTCCTCAGCTCGGCAACACCCAGGATGTCGCGCTGCGTGCGTGGTTGAAGGACAACGGACTGTCGACGTCGACCACCGGCGGCGGCGATGTCACCGTCGTTCCGACGGACAACGCCACGACACTCACCCTGTTCAAGAAGGGTGACCTCGACGGTGCCTGGCTGCCTGAGCCGTGGGCTTCGCGGCTCGTGCTGGAGGCCGGTGCGAAGGTGCTCGTCGACGAGAAGGATCTGTGGACGGGCGGACAGTTCGTCACGACGAACATCATCGCGTCGCAGAAGTTCCTCAACCAGTACGCCGGCTCGGTGCGCTCGGTTCTGCAGGCCAACAACAGCGCCATCAAGTACATCGCGGCCAACGTGCTGAAGTCGAAGGACATCGTCCAGGAGCAGATCACCAAGTGGACGGGCAAGCCGCTTCCGGATGCCGTTATCACGCGTTCGTGGGGCAACCTGCGATTCACCTGGGATCCGCTGCCGCTGACGCTCGCCAAGAGCGCCGATGACGCGGTGTCGGCCGGACTGCTCACGCTCGGCACAAACAAGCTGTCGGGGATCTACGACCTGCGCCTGCTGAACCAGGTGCTGTCGGCGGCCAAGGCGCGCCCGGTCACGGCATCGGGCCTCGGTCGGCAGTAATTCCACACTAATCAGGTAGGGTTTGTTGACATGACACTCACCAGTGGCGCACATCCCGTCCAACCGAGGGCAGATGAGGGCGAATTTTCCGTCCGAATCGAGCACGTCGTCAAGCAGTTCACTGCTGACGGGCCGATCGTCCTCGACGACGTCAGTCTGGATGTGCGCCCTGGTGAGTTCGTGTCCCTCGTGGGGGCATCGGGCTGCGGGAAGTCCACGCTCCTGAACCTGATCGCCCGGCTCGACACCCAGACGTCGGGGACCATCGAGACCCTCGGTGCCCCGACGCTGATGTTCCAGGAGGCCGCGCTGTTCCCCTGGCTCACGGCCGGCCGCAACGTCGAACTGGCCCTGCGCTTCAGCAATGTCCCGCGAAACCAGCGCAAGGCACGGGCGCAGGAACTCCTCGCCCTCGTCCATCTCGAGCGCTCGTACGACCAGCGACCACACGAGCTGTCCGGTGGCATGCGTCAGCGCGTGGCCATCGCCCGCGCCCTCGCGCAGGGACGATCCATCCTGCTGATGGATGAGCCCTTCGCCGCTCTGGACGCCATCACCCGTGACTTCCTGCACGAGGAGCTCACGCGGATCTGGCTCGAGACCGGGATGACGATCATCTTCGTGACGCACAACGTCCGCGAGGCCGTCCGCCTGAGCCAGCGCGTGCTGCTCATGTCGTCGCGCCCCGGCCGGATCATCAACGAGTGGAACATCGGCGGCCATGAGCCCTGGCGGCTGGACTCGCCCGATGTGGCGAACCTGGCCAGCGAGATCACCGACGAACTGCGCAAGGAGATCATCCGCCATGCCTGACGTAACGGTTGACCAGGAGATCCGCAAATCCGATCTCAGCCAGCTTGAAGCGGGCCTCGATGCCCTGGAGACCGGTGGTCGACAGGGACCCAGTGTCAAGACCCTGTTCGCGCGCGCACTGTCGCCGCTGATCGCCATCGGCGTCATCATCATCATCTGGCAGATCATCTTCTACCTGCAGCTGCAGCCGGACTACGTGATTCCCGGGCCGCGCCAGGTATGGGATGCGCTGGCCAACCAGGCCGAGCAGCAGATCCTGTGGCAGTCGACCCTCAACAGCATCCGACGTGCTGCCCAGGGATTCATCATCGCGGTGATCATCGCGACCCCCATCGGGCTCGCCCTCGGGCTCAACGGCAAACTGCGGGCCGTCTTCGGCCCGATCCTGACCGGCCTGCAGGTGCTGCCGCATCGCCAACGGACTGATCGCCGGCATGGACCAGATCCCGCCCATCTACCTGCGAGTGGGGCAGATCCTCGGCGCAAAGGGGCTCCCGCGAGCCTGGCGCATCGTGCTTCCCGCATCGTGGCCCGGCTACCTCGCGGGGCTCGAGCAGGGCTGGGCGTTCGCCTGGCGCTCGCTCATGGCGGCTGAGCTCATCGCGGTGTCACCGGCACTCGGCCCGGGCCTGGGTCAGATGCTCGACACCGGCCGGACCCTCGGCGACATGGCGCTCGTTCTCGGATCGATCGGCATGATCATGGCGGTCGGCATCCTGGTCGAGCGGGTGGTGTTCTCGCCGCTGCGGCAGCGCACCCTGCGCAACCGTGGCCTGATCCGCTAGGCCCTGCCGGTCAGATCGAGGAGTTATCGGCCTTGGACGGTTTCCACCGGGTGATGCACCGGGTCACGGTCGCCGGCGATGTGCCGGGCATCAGCACATATCCGATCACGCGCGAGTGACCGTCCCCCGGATGGGCCAAGACGCACCGCGGCCTGGTGAGCGGGCCGCAGGACCGCGAGGGGGGCCCGGTCCGCCCGGACGCGCCCCGAGCCTGCCCGACCCCTCCCGACGTCCACTCGAGGTGGTTGGGCGCGGCCAGGCGGCTGCCAGCGCGGTCGCCGACACCACCAAGCGCACTCTCAACCTGTGGTTGGGGGTAAGTGTGTGGGCCTGCACGATGGCCGGGGCGGTGCGATCCGGTGGGATTGCGACTGGCACGCGTGAACCCATGCGACCACGGGCGCCCCACCTGCCCACAGCGCCCGACCACCCATCGGTGCATCGGCCAGCCACGGAACAACCAAGGTACAACTGATGAATCGATCAATAGTTGAACAACTAGAAAGCCCTCACAGGTCGCACGAGGTAGAAGAGGGTCTTGAAGCCGGTGCCTTGCTGGGCGCCCCCACCGCCACGTCCGACGTCCTGCGACCGCGCAGTGGTTGCATCGGCCTGCGACGAGGACCAGTAGACCCTGAACGTCGTCAACCCGCCAACACGGCTCACATCCAGCGCGTTCAGCTCGGCCAGGGATGGCAGGAACCAGTCGTTCAGGCCGCCGCCGCCGTAGTTGCGGGCTGAGAATCCGGCACCGGACGTACAGGCGACGAACGGTGCGGCGCTGGTCAGCATCGAGGTGGTGTTCGCGGCGCCAGTGCCAATCGCCGTAGCGGTGGAGACCGAGTTCGTGGTGTCACTGCACCAGGCCATGATCGGATCGTCTGCGCCCCCACTCCAGGTGCTCGGCGCCGCCTCCAGGTACCGGCCCCACGACTGCACCGCACCGGCGTCGTAGAACACGGTGCCGCCACCGGGTCCAATGTCGCCGATGGAGTAGCTCGTGCTCGCGACCGGGTCTCGGGCCCAGGTGATGGCGCGCCCGCATGTCCAGCCCCCGCGCCCACCGTTCGCCCACATCTCCCACGACGGATGCCACGACGCGTCCGGACCCCATGACGCCTGCCACGGCGTCTCCCCCGGCTGCGCGGCACACACCTCTGCGGAACCGGACCGCTGATACGACTGGTACCAGACCTCATCAGCCTGCGCCGACCCGCCACCCGCCAGCACCCCCGCCGAGACAACGACGACCGCCACGACCCTCAGCACACTCGTCACCCGAAACGACACCGCGAGCCTCCGGCCCTCGTCAACTCCCGCGCTGCGATATCAGAACGGACCGAATCTCGCACAGCCTGCCACAGCCAGCCACGGGATGGGCCGCCGAACACCGGACACGTCGGTGGAGTGCGTCACCTGCCCGCAGCGCCCGGTCGGCCCCTGAGGTGTGACAAGGCTGCCTTGACATCGGAGAGCGTAAAGGTGACCTTTACAAGTGGAGATTCATAAGTCGGCCCGCAAGCAGAGGATCACCACCGACGAGATTCGCCACGCTCTCGACCACGCGCTTCGGCTGATCGAGTATGAGTACGACGGAGAGGATCGACTGCTCGTGATCGGAGACAACGGCCACGGGACGATTCTTGAACTGGTGCTTGTCCCCGCCGCCGACCCCGACCGGGTGATCCACGCTGACCGGCTGCGGCCCAGCCTGTTCGACTACCTGAGGTGACCATCATGACCACACGAACCAAGGACGCCACCGGCCTCGACACCCTGAGCCCGGCCACCCATCCCGCCAGTGACGCGACCGAATTCCGTGCGATTCGCGCTGCCATGCGGCAGGTCGAGGACGCCGAGGACATCTTGCGGACCGCTGTGCGCGCAGCCAGGGCAGCAGGAGACTCGTGGGCGGTCATTGGTGCCGCACTCGGCACGACGCGTCAGGCGGCCTTTCAACGGTTCGGTCAGGACTGCTAGATTCGCCGGCTCCGACCCGATGGGGGAGAATGCCGCCATGGCATCGACTCCCTTCTCCGCCCGTGGCGCCGTCGACCTCGGGGCGCTCGCGACCGCACGACAGAACCAGCAGAAGGCGACGGAGGCCGTCGCGAACGCACCTGCCGGTGTGGTCATCGACGTGACGACCGAGACCTTCCAGGCTGCCGTGATCGACCGGTCAATGACCGTGCCGGTCGTGCTCGACCTGTGGGCGGAGTGGTGCGGTCCGTGCAAGCAGCTCTCGCCGATCCTGGAGAAGCTTGCCGCCGAGGACGCGGGCCGCTGGGTGCTGGCCAAGGTCGATGTCGACGCGGAGCAGCAGATCGCCACCGCCTTCCAGGTGCAATCGATCCCGTCGGTCTTCGCCGTCATCGCCGGCCAGCCGGTCCCGCTGTTCCAGGGCGCCTATCCGGAGGCGCAGATCCGGGAGATCATCGACGAGCTGCTGAAGGTCGCGGCCGAGCAGGGCGTGGCCGGGAACATCACTGTGGATGCCGACCCTGACGTTTCAGCGTCGCCTGCGGAGCCGGCCGAGGAGCCGGAGCCGCCTGCCGACCCGCGCTTCGAGGCCGCGTTCGACGCCATCGAGGCGGGCGACTGGGTGGCGGCTGCCGCTGCGTATCAGGACGTGCTGAACACGCAGCCGGCCGATCCCGATGCTGCGGCGGGACTCGCGATGGTCGGGATGTACTCGCGCACCGAGGGCCTGGACGAGCCGACGGGTGGCGAGGCCACGTTGCTCGCGGCCGACTTCGCCGCCTTGCGTGGTGATTGGCCGGTGGCCTTCGAGCGCGGCATTGCGGTGGTACGGACGACTGCTGGCGACGAGCGCGACCAGGCCCGGGCACGCGTGCTCGAGTACTTCCTGCTCGCCGGCGATGACCCGTCGGTGCCCAAGGCGCGCACAGCGCTGGCCAGCGCCCTCTTCTAGCCGGCCTGCGCACTCAACGAACGGGGCGAAGGTCAGCCGTCGAAGCGGAAGAACGTGGTCGACAGCGGCGGCACGATGATCGGCGCCGATGCCGGTCGGCCATGCCAGGAGGTCTCGTCGGCCTGCACCGCGCCGAAGTTGCCCAGTCCGGAGCCGCCGTAGATGACGGCATCCGTGTTGAGGACCTCGGTCCAGGGTTGTCGTCCCAGCGCAGCCAGCTGAACGTGTTGGAGCCCGAGTCGTTGCCGTCGATCCACTCGAAGCCACCCGGGTCGTCGTCGCGCTGCCATAGGGCCGGTGTCCGGGCGTACATGGAGTTGAGGTCGGTGACGGCCTGCAGGACGCCCGCATGCTCCGGGAACTGCAGCAGCCACCAGTCCAGGCTGCGCTCCGCCGACCACTCGGACGACTGGGCGAACTCCGAGCCCATGAACAGCAGCTTCTTGCCGGGGTGGCCCCACATGTAGCCGAGGTAGGCGCGCAGGTTCGCGAGCTCCTGCCAGCGGTCGCCGGGCATCCGCTCCACGAGTGAGCCCTTGCCGTGCACGACCTCGTCGTGCGAGATCGGCAGGATGAAGTGCTCGCTGTACGCGTAGACCATCGAGAAGGTCATGTCGTTGTGGTGGTACTGACGATGGATCGGCTCATGCGCGACGTACTCGAGGGTGTCGTGCATCCAGCCCATGTTCCACTTGAAGCCGAAGCCCAGACCACCGAGGAAGGTGGGTCGCGTGACGCCCGGCCAGGCCGTGGAC
>JAPLBU010000203.1 GCA_026392575.1 Actinomycetota bacterium
ACTACCCGACCTCCGGCTGATGGCGCCGTTCGACGTCGAGGTGGTGTGCGGGCAAGCAGTCCGGCTGGAGGAGGTGAATACCATCGTCAGGCGCTGGGCGCAGTCACGTCGAATGACGATCACGCAGCACTACGCACCGCAGTTCATGGAGACTCCGCACCCACGCGGCACGCTGGCCACGGGTCACGACAAGTACCGCGAGACCCTCGGGAGGAGTGTTCATCAGCTCGTGAGGCCGTCGAAATAGCTGGACGCGTCATGGTCGTGCGTGTCCAGCATCGAGGAGGGGCCTACAGACCGGATTCTCCTCTGTAGTCGCCAGAAGTAGAACACCGCCCCAGACCGAGGTGATGGTCTGCTCGGCTATTTCGGCAACTCACACTCGTCGGGTCCGCAGGCGTCGGGTATACAGCCGTTGACAGCCATGCCACCGACATCGCCCACCCATCACGCAGCCAGCGGCCACTCCGTGCCTGGGGCTGTCCGCGAACGCGACGTCCGGAGAGTCTGGGACGAACGAGGGGTGCTTCGCGGCGAGGCCCTGCGCGAAACCGTGACGCTCTCGGGGCCAGCGGTTCCCCCTTCGCCGCGTCAACTGCCTGGGCTGACTGTGCCCCGGACGTTCGGCGACAGGCTCGGCGAACTTGCCTGGTGGATTGCCGGCCTGACGATTCTACCACCCATGGCGATCAGTGGCGGCTACCTCTGCACCCAGCTATGGCCCGCGTTTCCGCTTGCTGGACCGCTGGGTTACTTGGTCGTACTGGCCGCTGCGTACTTCATCTTGACGTGACGGGACGGCCTCAATGACACACATCACACCCGTCGATGAGACCCTCGCAAGAACACGGATTACGGAGGCCCTCGGACACGCGGAGGAGCTTTGCGAGGCGTTTCAGGAGCTGGGCGAACAGCCCGGGCCGGCCATGTGCACCTTCGGGATGGCGATCAGTTTCGTGGAGTTGGACGATGAACCGGGGCCCGAGGACATCGTCAACACTCCCTGCAAAGGGGGCCTGGTGCGACCCATGCGGTCACAAGTCGGCGTGGGCGAGCGCGTCATGCTCGCGATCACCTCGACTGATTCCGTCATCCTGACGCCCGCAATGCTGCCGCACGTCGAAGCGTCGGGGTGCCGGATGGGGCACGTGCCGACAATGCTTGATGCCGGGGAAACACTCTACCCGAGTGACACAGCACCGATGCGGTATCTGAAACTCACGCTCGCACCCACGCCCCTAAAACCGGCAACCGGCAGCCCGCCCCCCGTACTACTGCGCACCGGCATCGGCCCGGATGACGTCGCCCGCGAGCCGTTGGTGCTGCTCTGCGTCCGGCGACCGCCATGTTTCCCGCCGTGACCGCTGACGGGAGTCACCCGGTCAGGTCATAGCGTTCTGTTACTCCGCTGACGAGCAGCGGCGTCCCGTCTGGCGGCCTCTACGGCAGCGCGACCCATCTCTTCCGGCGTTCCGCGCAGAGCCTTCGCTGTAAGCTCCTTCACTGCGGGGTCCTGCATCCTCGCGTACAGTTCCAGAAAGCGTTCCGACTCCGCCCCCTGGAACGCTTGGACGGCTTCCTTTCGCGCGATGTCGATGCCCGCTGCCTCAGCCTGTCGCAGCTCCTCGAGCAGGGCTGTCCGGAGCCGGAGGGTGCGCTTGCAGTGGCGGGACATGATTGACGATACCTGATGTGCGGCGCCGTGAGAATGGCACGCAATCTGGGCCTGCAATCTGGGCCCGTGCGGCCTATGACACTTGGCCCTTTGGCTTCGGCGCCAGCAGCGCGATATCGAGCCGGACGTCGAGCATTACCATTTGCATCGCCGCCCGATCAGCCGGGTCGTCGCACCACGACACTTTCAGCTCGAGAGCATGGAGCATTCGGTCACAGAGAATCAGCGCCTCGTCGATGCACGACGAATCCGCCAACAGCAGTGCGGCCAGCTCGTGCTCCGCCGCGATCCGTTGCCAGAACACGGCAATCCCAAGGTCCGCTTCGTCCACCTGTGAGGCGAGCTGCGCGGCGACGGTGGACCGGCAGCGCTGACGGTCCGCGAGGTCGGTGAGCGAAAGAGGAAATGCCAGCCATGGAAACAGCGTACCCGACTGCCACGTTCCGGCCCGGGCTGCTGGGGGCCTGGTCCCGTCACGCACAGCGCGTTGCAGCGGGCCTCACCGCCACAGTAAGGTGTGAGCATCGTCGCTCACCCTCTCCCTCTCTCGTATGCGAATCCACCAGGCGCACATCTTCGACGCATCGACCGGGCTCAATGCCGTGGGCCTGATCGGTGTCAGTCGGCCTGACGATGGCCCAGTCACGATCACCCTGCTCGGCGGCGACTCATTCGACGCCGGCGATTCGTTGCGAGTTGGAGCCGCCACGGAGGATGTGCGGCCCTCGGTCACCAGCGCGTCCGACCCATGGATTACGCGCAGGCACGAAGACCGGAATGCCGTGTCCATCCTTCCGCTGCACAACCTAGCCGTCCACACCGAGTCACCAGAGTGCTGGTGCTGCCCAATCTGCTTCGGTGTAGGCGGCCGCGAACTGACGCCCGCGAACGCTCGCCTGGCGTGGGACGACACGAACCGGCTCGTCGTTGCCTATCATCGCAGCGAGATCGCGTCCCAGAACTACTTTGGCGACATCCCGTGGATGCCCTCCGCTACGAGGGTGTCGGAGTAGGCGACTGCTTGGAGCCCATGTTGTCGAGAAAAGCGATGGTCCAGAAGCGGAGATCCGCGGCCCCTCGGCCCCGGTAGGACAGGAGGTGCGGCAGCTCGTCAGGCGTGAGCACTGACACGACGGACGCGATGAACTCTTGGACCCACGGGTTCCACGCGACATCCTTCCGACCCTCCCCCTCGTCGTTGATTACGGCTGCTGACCCCATCACCTCGGCGATCTTCTCCCAGGAGTCGGCTTCCCGGAGGTCCGCCACGAACGTCGCGGTAAAGTCGATGCGTCGCAGGTTCTCGACCCAGGCCTTCTGCGCCGCCCCCGCCGCGTAGCGGTACATCTCCTTCCAAGCACCATAGCCCAGCCAGGGGTGGTCGTTCTTCAGCCAGTCCTCAAGCGGGCACCGGGCGTCCTCCCAATCGAGCCCCGCCACCGCAGCAGCGAACATCGGCTCCAAGCGGTCCCACAGCGGGCCGCTGGGCACAGAGAGTTCTGCGAGCGCATTCTCCGCCCAATCCCGCATATGCTCGCTCGTGCTGGCCAGGTAGGGCTGCATAGCCTCGGGTTCGATGAGATAGCGCAGATTCGTGGGCGTCATGCAGCATATGATGAACCACTCGTAGTCTTCCAAGACCCGCTGGGCCTCGTTCGCCTCGGCAAAGTCGTTCAGGCGGCGCAGGACCTCGGCGACGCTCGGCCCCTCGGTGGGAACGTGACGGGGCCGGATAGAGGTGAACCGAATGATGTTGCAGACCCGAGGGGGGGCACCAGACACTGACACGTTGACCCGCTGGTATTCAACCCACCAGCATTCATGCGCCAGGAGTGCCATTTCACGAACGTGCGGCGTCTGGCCGGCCCAGCTCGGAACTTTCGTGCTAGATAAGTGAGACGCGGCCTCCAGGATTCTTTCGTCCAGATCCTCATCAATCTCGACCGTTGCCAGCTTCTCGCCGCTCATCGGAGGGGCCTCGTGTCGTAGCCGGGCAAGTTGCCCACCGCCGCTTGGGCCCGATCTGCATCTCATCATCCGAGGCGAGCACCGACATCAGCAACTCGCTACACGCGCCGCCACGCTCTACCAACGCGATTCGCTGCTCGACCGTCATCCGAGCGCCACCAGCCAACTCGGAGAACGCGGCTTCTATGAGCTCCATCAGAATGTTTGGCAGGTCTGGTCGCCACAAGATCTCGTGTGCAAGGCTCTTCCAG
>JAPLBU010000007.1 GCA_026392575.1 Actinomycetota bacterium
CATGTACGGCGGTCACACGTGCGTGCTCAGTGGCGTGGTGACGGACTTCGTGGATGGGCGCGAGCCCATGACCTGGCCCGCGGGCACCTGCTACTACATGCCGCCGAAGACCCTTATGAGCGTCGCCAATCTCGGGACGGTCGACGCGCAGCTGATGGACACGTTCACGCTGCCTCCCGGCGCCCCCACCATCACCATTCGCGAGCCCGGCTGGCCTTCGTGAATGGGGATGGCTGCTATGTGCGATTGGAACACTGCTGGAAGTCACCGCAGAGGCTGATACGGAACTGCGTCGGTGGCCTGATTCCTAGCGACTCAGGCCACCGACGGCAGGGGTGATGCCTACTTGGGTGCGCTGGGATTGATCTGGAACGTGTTCCGCAGGTAGTCGTTCACGATCTGCGTCGTGCCCGCGGCCGTGAGGTTCAAGTCCTGGCTCAGGGTGCGAGCGCGGTAACGCCAACCCTGCGGCAGCTTGTCGTAGGGCCCGATCTTCGACAGGCGCTTCAGCGTCAGCTTGGGCGCAACCGCCGTCGTGTACGACTGCATCGTGTAGACGTTGCCCTTGGGATCGATGAGCTCGTACACCTTGCGACCAGCCTTGAAGATGTAGGTCGTGTCCCGCTGCACGGTGCTCACCGTGTAGATGTCCGTTCCGATAGCCGTTCCGCCCGCTGGGATCGTGAGCAGGGCCTTCAGCCCGAACTCCATGCCGTTCACCGTGAGGGTGTCGGGCGACGACGTCGTGCCGCCATTGGACTGGATCGAGTCAAGGACCCAGTGGCGACGACCGTTGACCGTGGCCGATGTCGCTCCGCCGCCGTAGGCCGCGTTGTAGGCGTCGACGATGCTCTGCTCGGTGATCGTGGCCCACGTCTCGCTGGGGCACGTGTTGAAGCCGAGCGTGTTGAACACATGCTCGGTCGTCACGCCGGCTGCCACGCTGCGGCGCCCGATCCCGTTGCCGCACCTGCGGGACTGATCCCCGCCATGGTGGCCATGCACAGTGTCAGTGCACCTGCCGCGAGGGCGGCCTTAGTCATTCGTCGAGCTGAAGTCACAGAAAACCCCTGTCTGATAGTGAACGTGGCACCGCACAACTGCGGCACATGTGAGCATCACCACTCGATTCTGCCCATCGAAGGGAGCTGCCGACACCGTGCTAGCACGGTCATTCCGTGCCCCCCTTGCGCGATTGCCTCGGAACCTGAATGCTCCCCACGTGACCTTCGCCGACTTCCTCATCAACGTGCCATCGTCTCTGCGACTGCTCCTCGCCGTTGTCATCACTGCCGGTATCTCCGTCGTCCTCGTTCGGCGCTTCCACAGCCGGATCCTCAAGCTCGGCGGCTGGCCGCTGCCGGCGTACGACGACCCCTCCGGCCGGGATCTCCCCACCATCAACGACCTCGTCGGCCGGATCCTCGCTCTCACGATGTTCGCGTTCGTGTTCCTGCTGGCCTTCACCCTCAGCAACTTCTGGGGAGCAGAGCATGCGGCACGCGACGCAACGAACGCGCAGTCCATGGACTTCAGCCGAGCCTGGTACGAGGCATCCCTCCTTCCGCTCGGTGAGGGTCGTGCGGAGATTCTGAAGGGACTCACGGATTACCGCACGGCGGTCGACAATGACGTGGATCCGGCCCTGAGACAGGCTGATGTTGAGCAGGCTTACGCCCTCCAGCGTCAAGCCACCACGGCCCTCGAGAGCGGCGTACAGGCGGCCTACCAGCTGGGTGCCTCGAAGAGCCCGGTCTGGTCTCAGCTGACGGACAACATCGCCTCGATCGCCGACGACGGGGAGAATCGAATACTCGCGCTACCGACGGGCAACATCGCCCGCGCCGCACTGATCCTTGTCATGTTCCTGGGCCTGATGAACCTCGCCCTCACATCCATCTACGTACCCGCTCCCCTGTCCGCGAATCTCGTCCTCATCGGCATCATGGCGGCCATCACCGCTGTCCTGCTGTTCGTGGTGGTCGAGGCAGCCAATCCCTACATCGGATCAGCGGCCGTTCTGGACACACTGACGCTCTCTGGCGGGTAGCCGGTAGCACCGCGGCGAGACGGCATGATGTCTCCGTGACTCCCCGCCTCTGGTGCCTGCGCGAGCAGATCAGGCTCGTCGTCACCGGCGCACCCGCTCCGCCAGCGACCTGGTCCTCGGTGTTGCGGCGCGTGATCGTGGTTGCCGCTTTCTTCGCGGCCGGAATCTTCACCCACGATCTGGCCACGTGGGCCCTGTGCTGCTTCGGCGCGGTGCAGTTGGGAACCATCGACGTGGCCCTGCCCTTCCGCCGACTCATCGGAATGCTGGCGCTCACGATCACCTCGATCACGGCAACGGTCTTCGTCGCGATGTGCCTCGGCGGCACCTGGTGGAGCGTGCTCTTCATCGCCGGCGTCGCCTACACGTACGGATATCTGGAACGTGGCGGCGGGGCGGCGGCGGTTGCGAGCCTCGGGGCCCTCGCCCTCGGCGTGATTCTCGCCGGTGAGCCGCGCCTCCCCGGGCCAGCAGCCGCGGCCGCCGGGTTGGTGGCGCTCGGCATGCTCGTTCAGGCGTTGGCATGGCTGGCCGTGTCACGCCACGACCGCCGATCAACCATCGATCGCGCGGGTCTGCCCCCTGACCAGCTCGTTCTGATGCTGCGCTGTGCATCCGACGCGCTCTCGACGAGCCGCGCGGCGACCGCCTGGATGCACTTGCGCGCGCCGGGCGCCGCCGAGAGGCTGGCCGTCTCGACGAGGATCCGACGAGCAGCGCGGCGACTCAACGGACCTGCATGGCGGCGCGAACGGCGCGAGGACTCCCTGCCAGCTGTCGACGACTCATGGGCCATCACACGCGCGGTTCTCTGTGAACTTGACCGCGTCGATGCAAGCGTCGAGGGCCTCATCTCGGGCCAGGCCGTCCCCGAACCGCCGGACCCACTGGGGTTGTCGCGATCGCTGGTCGACCGAACGCGCCAGGCGGGCGTGCAGGGCATCACCACCCTGACGCGGTTGCGGTCGGGATCCGTTCGGCATGGGGTCCGCATGGCTGTCGGGGTCGGGATCGCCGAGGCACTGAGCATCACGGTGCCGGCGGCGCACTCCTTCTGGCTCCCTCTGACCGTTGTCTTCACCCTCAAGCCGGACTGGTCGTTCACCGTGGTGCGGGGATTCACGCGCACCCTCGGCGACTTCGCCATGGAGCCCGGCGCCGATCTCTTCGCAGCACGCATTGTCGCCACCATCGTCGGGGCCCTGCTCTCCCTCGCCGTTGCCTCCGTGATGTCGGGTCGCGTGAGCGAGCAGGCCAGTGACAAGGTCGGTGCCCTCGCTCAGGCGTTCACCAGTTGGACCACGGATGCCCGCGCCGCCGTCTCCGGGCAGGCAGCCCCAGTGGAGCGCCTGGAAGCCGGTCTCATGGCGACGCGTCGCGCCCTCGTCGATTTCGAGCCGGTGGCGTCCGCCGCGGTATTCGAACCGCGCCCGACATGCGATCCCGTGGCCCTGACCATGGCCTACTCATCGGCCGCACGCCTCGACGACGCCCTCGTAGCCATCACAGCAAGCGCCATGCTGGGGGTGCGCCTTCCGGCGGGTGGTCCGGCGAGCGCCGGCTGCGCCTGACCGAGTTCACCGCGGACTTCGAGCGAGCCGTCGCACAGATCCAGTCCTGACCCTCGTCCCTCCCGCGCCGTCGCGCCGCTCACTGCCCGATCCGTCCACCGAACGGCGTACGGTGATCATCGAGACCGAGATGAAGCATTCCTGAGTGCATCGGGAGAGGCGTACGGCATGCGGGGCAGTCGAACGGCTATTCGATCCTTCGTCGTGGCGCTGTCAGGGGCTGCCGTGGTTGCGGCGCTTGCTGCCGGCAGCGCCGCCGCCCGCCCGGCATCGAAGCCGCCCTCCACTCCGAGGCCGGTCGCCATTCAAGCGGACCTGCCCTCCCCGGCCACCGGCCTGCAGCCCAGTGGCCGCCTGCTGACTCCTGCCGGCACGCAGGTCGCGCTCGGCAACCTGCCGATGGGCGGCTCCGTCACCGACGACGTGCGGATCGTGGATCTGGCCAGCGGTGAGGTGTGCGCGATCCTCGACCTGCCAGGCGCATCGGGTGGCATCGCGCTGGACTCCACCCGCCATCTCGCCTACGTATCCGGACTGCCGAACTCCCGCTGGCAACCCGCGAAGAACTCCCTGCCCGGTGCTGCCGGTGACGTCGTGCATGTGTTCACGTGGACACGCGACTGCACGCAGACGCGTGAGGTGCGCGTCATTCCGCTTCCCCTACCCGCGAATCCCCCGCTGACGCAGTCGTTCCCGCCACCGCGCGCGGGTCTGGCCGCCTCCCCGTCGAACTGGCCGATGAAACTGTCCGTCACGGAGGATGGCAAGCAACTGCTCGTCGCCCTCAACCTCAGCGATTCGGCGGCGGTCGTTGACCTCGCCAGCGACACCGTGCGGCTGATCCCGATCGGCGGATACCCGTTCGGTGCCGCAACCGTGCCCGGACGTTCCTTGGGTCTTGTCTCGAACGAGGCCTCGGGCACCGTGTCGGTCATCGACATGGCCACGGGCACGATCGTCAAGGACATCACCGTCGGAGCCCCACTGTCACACCCGCAGGGCATCACCGTGAACCGCGCAGGCACCCGCGCCTACGTCGCACTGTCGGCCTCCGATCAGGTGGTCGTCCTCAACCTGGTCTCCCTCACCGTCGCCCGCACGATCTGGGTCGGGCGCGATGCCGGATTGGGCACCAAGCCCACTGCGCTCGCGCTCTCCCCCAACGAGGAGCGACTGTTCGTGGCCGAATCCGGGGCGGATGAGCTGTCCGTCATCGCCCTACCCGGATCGAGCACGCCGAAGGGCTCCGCATGGGAGCTCGTCGGACGCATCCCGACAGCCGCGCAGCCACAGGCCGTCGCCACGATCGCTGCCCGCAATGGCAACCCGGCTCGCCTGATGTACGTCTCCGCGGAAGGCATGGGCATCGGGCCGAACCCCGACGGACCCAACCCAGCGCTGGCCACCGACCCGATCTTCTGGGCCTTCAGCCCCAATGCCCCGACCACGAACGTCTTCGGCGCAACCCAGTACACGGCCAAGATGGTGCGCGGTCGCGCGGGCATCCTTCCCTTGCCGAACGACGCGCAGGTACGGTCCATGACTCCGGCCGCCTCGCAGCAGCTCGTGCCCACCAATGCGCAAGTGGCTCCCGCGGGCACACCTCTGCGCGCTGGCGGACCCATCAAGCACGTGTTCTTCCTCGTGCGCGAGAACCGCACCTACGACCAGCTTCTCGGCGATGTCGCGGCAGGAAATGGTGATCCCAAGCTGACCGTGTTCGGAAAGGCCGTCACGCCGAACCTGCATGCGCTCGTCTCGCGGTTCCCCCTGCTCGATGCCACCTTTGCCAACTCCGAGGCCTCCATCCAGGGTCACTACTGGACCGCGTCGGCAGGCGTGCCTGACTATGTGACCCGGAACTGGGTGCATCAGTACGCAGGGCGTGGGCGGCCCAACGACTTCGGCACCTACGCCGTGACCTGGCCCGGCAACGGCTACCTGTTCAACCAGGCCGAGAAGCAGGACATCACCTACTTCAACTACGGCGAGGCGTTCATCGGCGGCTACGCCACGGTCCCTGACCGCAACCGGACGCCGGCCCTGCTCCGCAAGCAGGTTCAGGTGCAGGCCCATTCGGATATCGGTCCGCCCTTCGGTGGTTGCTTCGCCGGCGACGGGGCCATCGGCCAGGCATCCGACGGCGGGCAGGTCTTCGATTCGTCCATGCCGGCCGGAGCCCCGGCTGGCGCCTACTCGCATGTCGACTGCTTCAAGAAGCGCTGCGACGCTCAGCTGGCCGCCGGCAAGGTCCCGGCGCTGAGCTACCTGACGTTGACCAGCGACCACACGCGCGGAACGCAGCCCGGCTTCCCGGTCCCGACCGCAATGGTGGCCGACAGCGACCTGGCTATTGGGCAGCTCGTCGACATGATCTCCCATTCGTCCATCTGGCCGGAGTCGGCGATCTTCATCGTTGAGGATGACTCGCAGGACGGCGCTGACCACGTGAACGCGCACCGCATCCCCGTCGCAGTCATCAGCCCGTATGCGAAGGCAGGCGCCGTGATCCACACCCGCTACGACCTCGTGTCCGTGGTGCGGTCGATCGAATTGATCCTGGGCATGTACCCGCTGAGCATCAACGACGCGTCGGCCACCCCGATGTTTGACGCCTTCGCAACCACACCCGTGAACTCAGAGCCCTACACGGCCATCGTGCCGAAGGTCGACCTGATGGAGATGAACTCGACCGCCTCACCCGACTACGAGTGGAGCATGTCCCTGCCACTCGAGGCGCCCGATCAGGTGTCGCAGGCCGATCTCGACATCATCCTGTGGCATTCGGTCTACGGAGCGGACTCCACGCCGCCGCCGCCGGGCCCCGGCGCCGAAGGCGAGAAGACCGTCATCGCCGACCGCGACTGACGCGTCGGAGCGAACTTCCTGCAGGATCCCAATGGCGATCCCAACCTCGTCCAGCACTTCACCGTGCGCACGACACGGGCCGATCGCCGCTACTGAGAAGCCGGGGGGTATCAGCACATCTACCGGCGTCGGCGGCACGT
>JAPLBU010000290.1 GCA_026392575.1 Actinomycetota bacterium
CTCGACGAGGTGCCGTTCGACTCCGGTCGCAACGTCATCCCGCACACCGATGGCCGGGTGGAGCGCGACGGCACGACGGTGCCGGGGGAGTACGTGGCCGGGTGGATCAAGCGCGGTCCGACGGGCATCATCGGCACGAACAAGAAGGACGCGGTTCAAACGGTCGCCTCCCTCCTCGCCGATGCCGCCTCGGGCACGCTGCCAACCCCCGCGACGCCGACCGCCGAGGCCGTCGATGCCCTACTGGCCGAGCGAGGGGTCGAGGTGGTGACCACCGCGGGCTGGCGCTCGATCGATGCGGCGGAGCGGGCGCTCGGGGCGACCCGGGGCCGGGACCGCACGACCATCCACGAGACGTCGGCACTGCTCGCCGCTGCCCGCCCCTAGCCCCCACAACGAACTGAGCGGATGCGTCGGGTCAGGACCAGGGGGTGGTCGGGGTGACATCGCGGGCCACCCACGCAGCCGCCGCAACGGGCTCGGCCCCGCACGACTCGGCACGGGGCCCGCTGAGCGAAACCCGCCTGAGCTCGACCCGCCAGGCCCGACCGTCCGGGTGGCGCACCTCGGTGAGGGCCTCGTTCAGCTCCACCAGGTCCGGTGACGGCGGAACGGCCCGGCCGTCGAGCAGGCGCAGGACGTCAAGCTCGTCGTCGCCGTCGATCCCGGTGAGCCGACGGACGGCGCCCGCCGCGGCCTGGCAGGGCGCGAGGAAGGCGCTTCGACCGCGCAGGTGATCGACGATCACCCGGCCCTGGTCAAGCCGCTGCAGCAGGTCGGCCGCCTGCTCGACGCCGAGTCGCCCATGCACGGCACCGCTGGGCAAGCTGACCGTGACAGGGGTGAACCGATGACCGCCGACATGGCTGCACTCCCAGATCCGCTCGCGCTGATCATCGGTTGCCACCGCGAGCAGACCCGTGAGCAGCGCACGACCGTTGACCGCACAGCAGCGGTCGCGTCGGCCATGGGTGCAGACGAGCAGCAATGGCTGGTGCGTCACGGAGCCGATCGCGGGCAGTGATCCGGCGGCGATCGCGGGCAGGTCCCACTCGGCCAGCGGCAGCAGCGACGTCATGCGGGCATGTCGCATCAGCATCCCGCCGGCCGCGGTGCGGGCCACCCACACGTTGATCTCGCCGGTGGCCGTGCGNCGGGACGATCCGGATGCCGGGCGAGCAGGACGGAGACACCTGTGGACTTCGCATTCCTGAGGTTCGCGCGGACCGGCTCAGGAAGATCGCTCTCGGCGACGGCCTCGCGGCCCCAGGACCCCGGGTACTCGATGACGATCCACGCGCGGGCGAACGGTGCCGTGCCGGCCAGCGGTTCGTCGACTGCCGATGACTCGGCGGAGCAGATGCTCACAGCGCGCCCGCCAGTCCACCGATGGGCGCTGCAGCGGGAACACCTGTCGCGTCTCGTCGTGGGTCCGGATCAGGCAGAGCCACCGGCACGCCCGATGCGGTGGCCGCGCGGGCGGGTCCGCGTCCGGCCCAGGCGACGAGCAGGGTGTCCTCGCCGGAACGGAACTTGTGACAGCGCACACCGCCGGTCCCGCGTCCCTTGCCCGGGTACTCGCTGAAGGGCGTGACCTTGATGGTGCCGGACTCGGTGCCCGGCAGCGCCGCCGCCGATCCCGCGATCGTCACCACGAGTGAATCATCGGCCGATGCCAGCGCCGTGAAGTAGACCACCTCGGCTCCCTTCGCCAGCTTGATGCCGGCCATTCCGCCGGCCGAGCGGCCCTGCGGACGTACAGATGTGGCCGGTATGCGCAGCAACTGCGCATCCGACGTGATGAACACGAGCTCGGCGGACTCCGCATCCGCCTCGGGCAGGCGACAGGCACCCACCACGCGGTCGCCGTCGTCGAGGCGGATCACCTCCCAGGAGTCCTTGTTCTGCAGCACATCGGGCACGACGCGCTTCACGGTGCCGAACGCCGTGGCCAGGGCCAGCCCCCCGGATTCGTCGAGGGTGGTCAGGCACAGGGGCTGCTCGCCGGAGGGCAGATCGACGAATGCACCCAGAGGTGCCCCGGCCGAGAGCGCAGGCACCCCGGAGACGGCAGGCATCGCGGGCAGGTCGATGGCACGCAGCCGGATCACTCGGCCGGCGCTGGTGACCAGACCGAACTCGCCACGTGACATCGCGGGGATCGCGCTGACGATGACGTCGTGGGTCGCGCGCTGATCGTGGGCGGCATCGCTTGTCGCGCTGGTGTCGGGTGTGCGGGCCAGCAGCCCGGTGCTCGAGAGCAGGACGACGCACGGCTCGTCGTGCACCTCGAGAGGGACGGCGGCGGTGACGGGAGTCGCCGAGGCCTCCATCAGCAGGGTGCGTCGCGGTGTCGCGTGGGACTGCGCCACGGAGGCAAGCTCGTCGGATACCGCAGCCCGCAGGACGTTCTCGTCGTCGAGGAGTTCTGTGAGTGCAGCAATCTCGCGGCGAAGCTCGTCACCCTCCTTCTCGAGCTCGAGGCGTGAGAAG
>JAPLBU010000148.1 GCA_026392575.1 Actinomycetota bacterium
TGGAGGGGGCGGGCCTGGCCAACTCCATCTGGACCAGCCTGCGGCTTCGCGACGACAGCACTGCGGGCGCATTCGACATGCGCAAGTCCCTGGACCACGCGGCGCTCGTCGCCTACGCGGCGCAGGCTGCCGGCGTCCCCGAGCCGCGACTCCTGCTCACCGCAGAGGTCGGACCCGACTCCGTCCTGCTCGCGTACGAACTCGTCGAGGGAACACGTTTCAGCAATGTCGAGGCGATCACCGACAACGACCTGCTTCAGGCATGGCGGGCGATGCGCACCCTGCACGAGAACCAGATGACCCACCGATCGCTGTCCGCGGAGCACCTGCTACGGGCCGAGGACGGATCGGTGTGGCTGATCGGTGGCGAGACGGGGAGCATCGCCGCTGGCGACGTGGCGCAGCGCATCGACACCGCCGAACTGCTGACGACGCTGGCGCTCCTGACGGATGTCGACCGCGCCGTCGACACCGGTCGCACGGTCCTCGGCGTAACGGGCCTGAGCCGAGCCCTGCCCGCGCTTCAGCCGGTGGCGCTGTCAGCCCAGACCCGCAAGGCCGTCCGCAAGAGCAAGGGCCTGATGGTCGGCCTCCGCGACAGGCTGGCGGAGATCCGTCCGGGCGCCGACAACGAGCAGATCCAGTTCGAGCGGGTTCGCCCACGCACGCTGATCATGATCATCGTCGGCAGCATCGCGGGCTACCTGCTGCTCTCACAGTTGGCCCAGGTCGATCTCGTCGGCCTGCTTCGCACCGCCGACTGGCGCTGGATGCTGGTCGCGGTGGTGCTCAGCATCCTCACCTTCGTCGCGGCCGCGTGGTCGCTCAGCGGCTTCGTCCCCGAGCGGCTGCCGCTGCACCGCACGATCCTCGCGCAGCTGGCCGGCTCCTTCGCGACGCTCGTGTCACCGCCGACGATCGGCTCGATCGCCATCAACGTGCGATTCCTGCAGAAGGCGGGGCTGCACCCCGCCCTCGCCGGCGCCAGCGTGGGCGTCGCCCAGGTCATGGCCTTCGTCTTCCACATCGGACTGCTGCTGGCCTTCGGCATCGCGGCCGGCACCCAGGCCGATCACACCTTCGCGCCACCGCAGTGGGTGGTCATCGGAGTTGTCGCGCTCGTCGTCGTGGCGCTCGCCCTGCTGGCGGTTCCTGCCGTGCGCCGCAACATCACCGACCGGGTGCGCCCCACCTTGAAGGAGGTCGTGCCGCGGCTGATCACTGTCGTGCAGCGACCCATGAAGCTCGTCGAAGGCATCGGCGGCATCCTGCTGCTCAACGCCGCCTTCATCGGTGTCCTCTACGCGAGCGTTGCGGCGTTCGGCGGGTCCATGAGCATCGCCGTCATCGCCGTCGTCTATCTCGCGGGCGCCACCCTTGGCCAGGCCGCACCCACGCCCGGTGGCCTCGGAGCTGTCGAGGCAGCCCTCGCCGCGGGGCTCACGGCCGGCGGGCTCGATGCCGGTCTCGCCGTCTCGGCCGTGCTTCTCTTCCGACTCGTCACGTTCTGGCTGCCGACGATCCCGGGCTACTGGGCGTTCAACTGGCTGACGCGCAAGGGCGCGCTCTAGCCCACCGACCCGTCCGGCGCTGATCCGCGGGCAGGCGCAGCAGGCCACGAGCACTAGTGCACACTGCGCACATGCGCAGGCCAATGATTGCAGTCCCTTTTGTCGCGTTGAGCCTGATTCTCACGGGGGTATCGGCCGCGCCGGCCCAGGCCGCACCCGCCTCAACGGTGACGCTCACCGCGCAGCAGCTGGTGGCACAGCTCCCCGTCGTCGAGCCCCTATACGCGGGCTACCGCACCGACGAGCAGTTCATCCCCAAGGCGATTGCGAACAAGAAGGATGCGCATGGCTGCAACCTTCGCCAGCGCATGATCATCAGCCTGGCGAGCGTCAAGCCCAAGGTCGGCATGAAGTGCAGCATGAAGGCGGGCACGTGGATCCTGGGTGCCACCCAGCGCAAGGTCACGACACCAAAGGGCCTCATCCTGTATCCGACCACGACCTACAAGACCGCGTGGGGTCAGGGTGCGTACGCCTGGACGCCGCAGCAGCGACTGGCATGGGCCACGAACACCTCCACCGGATCGAGCGGCACTCGAGCCAAGGGCGTGACCACCCAGCAGGCGACCCTGCAGCTGACCTCCGCCGAGGAGCTGGCTCAGCTGACTCAGGCGATCACCAATGCGGTCCAAGGCAACGAGCGATTCGCTGAAATGGTCCGCTCCTGCCGCAGCCTCGGGGGCGGTGCGCTGAGCTGCATCTTCGACGTCTGGACAGCGCTCGTCCACGACTCCGTGGTGTACAACGACCCCCTTCCCAGTTCCCGCACGGACGCGTGTGATGCACTCCGGGCCAGGGCGGCGAACATCACTGCATGGGGGCTGAGCGTCAGTCCCGCTGATCACGAGGGCCTGACAGCCGCCATGTCCGCCTGCCCGCCCGGCGACCCGCTCGACCTCGTCCTCGAGTGGCCACGCAACGGCATCGCTCCGGCATTGGACGCGGCCGTCGTCCCGAGTGGTTACTCACTCAAAGGCAGCGACGACCTGACGGTGGCCTTCGACGGCTACGGCACTCCCAGCACCCCTGCGGTGGGCCCGGAACTGTTCGGGATCGCGGCACCCGTCGACTGGGGCGCACCGGGCGTGCCCACGGGCTACCTCCGACTGTGGGACGAATGCCCCTCCCACGAACCTCGACGACGCCGCGAACTTCATCGGTGCGCTCTGCAAGAAGTACCAGGGCAGCATCCGGTCGTATGAGGCGTGGAATGAGGGGAACCTCACCACCTTCTGGACCGGGGGCCAGTTCCAGCTCGCCCAACTGACCGCGAAGGTCAAGACCGCGGTCGACAACTGCTACCCAGCATCGATGGTGATCGCCTCGAGCACCGGAACTCGATCGTCCAATGCCTTCGCCACCAACTACTCCCGGTATCTCGACGAGTTGCGGCTGCTGAATTGGCCGGTTGAGGGCTTCGCCGTCCACAGCTACCCGGCCGCGAACGGCACCCCGCAGGACCGCATCAACGAGCTCGCCCAGTTCAAGACGATGCTGGCGGTGAAGGGCGCGCCTCAACTGCCGATCTTCGACACCGAGTTGAACTACGGCCTGGCCGGCCTCGGCCAGGGTCGCATGGTGCTCGACGCTCAGACGAGTGCCGCCTATCTCTCGCAGTCATTCATCCAGTCTGTGCAGTACGGCGTCGACTCGTTGTTCTGGTTCCTGTGGACCCAGGGCGATGAGCCGAAGCTCGGCATCCAACTGCACCCCGGAACGACCCAGACGATCCAGGCCTGGAACACCACCTACAGCTGGCTCGTGGGCTCGCGGATGCAGCGGTGCACCACCTCGGGCAACCTGCAGGCCTGCCAGTTGACGGCAGCGGATGGATCGAACTTCACCCTCCTGTGGACGACGTCCGGCACCGCGGACGTCAACACCGCACCGCTGGGAAAGACGATCTGTGAGCTGAGCGGACCCTGCTACGGCACCGGCACCGGACGCATCACCGTGGGCATCACGCCACTGCGCATCAGCTGACAGCCGGCGCCGGGCAGGTGCCCGCGTGAAGTGCCACGAGCCCGGCACGATCGCCGGCCTGGAAGGTCGACGGACCGGTGGGCCGCGCGTGCGGGTACATCAGCTGCGTCGGATCGTCGATGTGGGCCAGACCCAGCACGTGTCCGAGTTCGTGCTCCAGCACTCCGCCGATCGACGTCCCGGACGTGAAGCCGGGTGCCAGCCCATCTGTCGTGTCGACGACGATCGTGCCGACAGTGATGCGCATATCGGGACTCGGCCACGAGCTGAAGTAGTGGCCGCCGAGGCCTAGGACCGAGCCGGTCAAATCGGGGACCACCGTTGGATCAGCGAAGGCGACATAGATCCCCTCGCCACGGTCGGGTACCGGGATCGGCGAGCCCCCTGCCCCCGCGATCAGCGCGGTGGCACCCCCATCGACGAAGGTCGCGCCGCTGATGGCAGCCACCCGAGCGAATACCTCCGCCACCGTGGCGGCGGCTCCGTCCGGCAGGGATGAAGAGTTGACGAAGTATGGGATCGGCGCGCACGGGTCCCAGTGCGCAGGGACACCGGAACCGTCAACGGACAGGAATGCATGCGACGTTGCTGCACCAGCCGGGAGCGTGTCCGGGTTGTAGGCGACTGGAGCGGCCGTGCCGTCCCACCGCACCGTCCCCTGGAATCGCAGAGAGGTCTGGACCGTTGTGGCCTGTTCGACCCGGATGTTGAATCGGCCATCGACCGCGCCGCCGAGTTGGGTGGGGTCGGGGAATCGCGCCTGCCACGTACGGTCGAGGCCGACGGTACTGCGGGCGACCTTCGTCCAATCGGAATTCTTGCCGACTTGCACGAGTACTCGCAGAACCGTCTCTGGAACAGCGGTACCCGACAGGATGAACGTCGCGCCATCAAATTGCCATTGCACGATTCGAACGTGCGTGGGTCGCGGCACTTCCGCCGCCGCGGCGGATGCTGCGGTTGCCATCACAGTCAGGGCGAAGGCGAACAGAACGGCGAACAGGACCTGGAGCGGGTGTCGCACACTTCGGCCTGTCTGCACGGCGCTCTCCCCCCTGCATTGAGGGGACCTCGCCTAGGACGCGCGGACCCGTTCTTTCGAGTATCGACTCCGAATTGACCACTTCCGGGGGGCCAAAGGCCCTACTTGCCCTGCCAAAGGCCACCCGCAGCCGCTCCCGCCACCTGACCCTCCAGAATGAGCACATGAGCGATCCCCACCAGTCCCACACACGTGTTCGGCTGACCTTCCCGCCCGGTCCGGCCACCGATCCGGTCATCTACGAGGTCATCACGCGGTTCGGCGTCGTGCCCAATATCCGACGAGCTGCCATCCACGACCACAGCGGGTGGATGGTCTGCGAGTTCAGTGGTGCCCAGGATTCCATCGATGCGGCAATCGACTACCTGACGTCGATTGGGGTCGACGTCTCGGCGGCCGAGGGAGACATCGTCGAGGGCTGACGCACCTGACTCGAACGAGCAGGGGCCCCACCCTCTCGGGCGGGGCCCCTGCATCACTCGCCGAACCCTCTGGCTAGATGTGCGGCGTCGCAGCGATGCGCACCGAAGCAGCAGCGAGTGTCACCGTCGCGACGGTCAGCAGCGCGAGCAGCCAGACCGAGGTCTGCGGAGTGGATGACCCATCACCCGCGGGGATGGTCGCGGGCAGCGGAGCTGTCACCTTCGCGGGTGCCGGGACCGCAACCTTCGCGGGCTCAGGCACTGCTACCGTGGCGGGCTCGACTGCCGTAACAGCCGTCTCGACCGCGGTGACCTCAGCCGGGGAACCCGGCGGAGTCGTCGGCGGGGAAGTCGGCGGCGTCGTGGTGCAGACGCGATCAGCCGGGACTGCCGTGCGGTTCGGGTACTTCGCAAGCTCCACGACAAGTGCCGCGTCCGCACTCGACCTGGCAGCGGCATCAGCGTCAGCCTTCTGCTGCGACGTCACTTCGGTGGCCTGTGGCCCGACCGTGATGGCCGCGCCAGTCGCCGTGACCGATGTGATCGCGGTGGCGAAGCAGAACTCCGAGGTGACAGTCACGGCAGCAGCCGTGTAACCGAAGGTCGCCTTGGCACCGCAGTAGCCAGCGGCGATCTCCGTGGCATTGGCCGCGTAGTCAGCCGGGTGCAACTTGAAGTGCGCATTGTCAGCCGCACTCTGCGCAACCTCGATCAGGTTGAACCCGACCCCCGACTCGCCACCGGTGCCGTCATGGCCCAGATTCGGCTGGCCGTTTCCGTTGTTGGTGTCGGCGTGGCAGATCCAGATCTTGTCGCCGGCGTTTGCA
>JAPLBU010000332.1 GCA_026392575.1 Actinomycetota bacterium
GGCTACCCTTGTCCCTCGCGGTGCCTAACGCCGCATCCTCGACCATCGACTGTCCGCCCCCAGGGCGGGACTGAAGGAGTGCACCGTGGCTGCCAACTGCGACGTCTGCGGCAAGGGCCCCAGCTTCGGGCACAGCATCTCGCATTCACATCGCCGCACGAAGCGGCGCTGGAATCCGAACATCCAGCGTGTGCGCACGCTGGTCGGCCGCACCCCGAAGCGCCAGAACGTCTGTGCTGCCTGCCTCAAGGGTGGCAAGGTCGCCCGCGCCTGATCGCGCACTGATCTCGAACTGACCGAAGCGCTGCCGCATCGCGGCAGCGCTTCGTCTTTCCCACCCCATCGCCCGCGTGCCTAGGCGAAGTGCCGGTGCCCGCCCGCGGCCTCGCGCTCGACACCGTCGACGCTGACCCCGGGCTCGCCCGCGACAACCCGTCCGATCACCGTGAACCCCGCTGGGACGTCCTCCGGCTTTGCGAACGTCGCCAGCAGGGCGTGATCCTCGCCGCCGGTCAGCATCCACTCGCGTGGGTCGACGTTGTAGGCCGCGGCCGCGTCCTGCATCGGTCCGGGGATCTGCCAGTCGCTCGTGGCTATCTCGATGTGCACCCCGGAGGCCTCAGCCACGTGTCGGGCATCGGCGATGAGACCGTCGCTGATGTCGATCATCGAGGTCGCACCGGCGATGGCCGCAAGCGGACCCTGCTCGTAGGGCGGCTCCGGGAAGCGGTGCGCATCGACGAGCACCTTCGGTGACTTGAACCCGCGCGACAGAAGCGCCAGTCCGGCTCCCGACCAGCCGATGCGGCCGGCGATCGCGACGACATCGCCATCCCGGGCTCCGGAGCGCAGGACGGGGGCGCGGCCCTGCAGGTCACCCAGCGCCGTGACACTGATGACCACCTGCGGAGCCTCTACGACGTCGCCGCCGACGAGGACCGCGCCGACGAGCGCGGCCTCCTCCCGGATGCCCGCCGCAAGACTGATCGCCCAGGCCGCGGGCAGGTCACCGGGTGCTCCGAAGCCCACGACCAGACTCGTGGCGACGCCGCCCATCGCCGCCACATCGGCGAGCGAGGCAGCCGCGGCCTTGCGACCGATGTCGATGGGCGTGGACCAGTCGCGACGGAAGTGCCGACCCTCGACGAGCAGATCGCATGTCACCGCCACGCGACCATCGGGAGCGTCCACGAGAGCCGTGTCATCCCCCGGCCCGACCAGCACTCCCGGCGTCGCCGCGTCCCCGCTCGTGATCCGCGCGATCAGGCCGAACTCACCGATGTCCTTGAGAGTTCCGCCACTGTCGTTGCTCATGGGCGTAGTCTCGCAGGCATGTCGATGCAGGCGTACGTACTCATCCAGACGGAGGTCGGGAAGGCCGCCACCGTGGTGCGCGCCATCCGCGACATCGACGGGGTCACCCTCGCCGAGGACGTCACCGGGCCCTACGACGTCATCGTCCGAGCGCAGGCGCGCACCATCGACGAACTGGGCACTCTCGTGGTGGCTCAGATCCAGGCGGTGCCCGGCATCACGCGCACGCTGACCTGCCCCGTCATCAACATCTGACCGACCCCTGCCTCAGTGCAGGCCGATGCCCTTGCGCAGCGCGTCGGCGACCAGTCGGTCGACGAGTTCGGGGTAGTCGACATCCGTGGCGGCCCACATGCGCGGGTACATCGAGATCGACGTGAAGCCCGGCATCGTATTGACCTCGTTTATGACGACCGAACCGTCGGCACGCACGAAGAAGTCCGCACGGGCCAGGCCTTCGCAGTCGAGGGCCTCGAAAGCTCGAACGGCCAGATCACGGACATTGTCCTCTACGCCTGGCGGAAGTTCGGCAGGGACGACGAGGGTCGCGGAGTCGTCGAGGTACTTGGCCTCGAAGTCGTAGAACTCGTGCCGCTCGTTGACGATGATCTCCGCGCACCGGCTCGCCCGGGGCACGCCGTCGACGTCGACCAGGACGCCGCACTCGATCTCCCGGGCATCGCTGACGGCTGCCTCGACGATGACGCGGGGGTCGTGCTTGCGCGCACCCTCGATCGCGGCAACCACCTCATCGGCGGAGTGCACCTTGACGATCCCGAGCGATGATCCGGCACGCGCCGGCTTGACGAACACCGGCAATCCGAGTGCCCCGATCTCAGCCAGCACTCCCGCCTGGTCCCGTCGCCACCGGCGGTCCGGGACAACCACATAGCGACCGCCATCGAGGCCGGCATGCGCAAGGGCGGCCTTCATGAAGCCCTTGTCCATCGACACGGCCGACGACAGCACACCCGAACCGACGTACGGCACGCCAAGGGTCTCCAGCAGGCCCTGTACCGAGCCGTCCTCGCCCCACGGCCCGTGCAGGACCGGTAAGACGACGTCGACATCAAGACATGAGGCAAGATCGGCTGGCGGCGCATCGGCGGCAACCGTACCGCGACCGATCCAGGGCAGCGACGATCGACTGGCCGCTGATGCAGGAGATCGAGTGCTCGCTGCTCCGCCCACCCATCAGGACGGCAACGCGAGTGCGGTTCACGGCACGACCGTACCCCGCAGCCCGGCCAGCGGCGGCTAGGGTCGGCCTGTGCCGTCGACCCCATCCCCCGAACGCCCGCTGTCGGTCCAGACGATCGTCGTCAGCGCAGGCCGTCCACCCGTCGAGCCGGGCCAGCCGCTGAACTCCCCGATCGTGCCGGCATCTGCCTTCCATGCGGGTGGCGACATCGAGTACGCCCGTGAGCAGGCGCCCACCACATCGGCCCTCGAGGCAGCCATCGGTGCCCTTGAGCACGGCACGGCCATCGCGTTCTCGTCCGGCATGGCGGCCGCCAACGCCGCGATGGACCTCGTGCCCATGGGTGCCGTCGTCGTCGCGCCCAGCGCCGCCTACACCGGCGTCGCCGTCCGCCTGCGTGAACTGGCCGCGCTCGGTCGGATCGACCTGCGGATCATCGAGGCCGACGACACCGCTGCGATCTCCGCCGCGTGCGCTGGTGCCCACCTGCTGTGGCTGGAGTCCCCGACGAACCCAATGCTGCAGGTCGCCGACCTGCCCGCCTGCATCGCAGCCGCACACGCCGCCGGGGCGCAGGTGCTCGTCGACAACACCTTCGCCACCCCGATCCTGCAGACACCGCTCGACCTCGGTGCCGACGTCGTGATGCACAGCGTCACCAAAGCGCTCGGATCCGACGGGTCCTGCTGGGCGCTGCCCCCGGAGCGTTCGACTGCTACCTGGCACTTCGCGGGATCCGCACGCTGGCGCTGCGCGTCGAGCGGGCCCAGTCGACGGCCATCACCATCGCTGCCCGTCTGGAGGAGCACCCGGCCGTCAGCCGCGTGCGCTATCCGGGTTTCGGCACGATGGCCGCCATCGAGCTGGTGGGCGGCGCCACCGCCGCCGACACCCTGTGCCAATCCGTACGGGTCTGGACCTATGCAACGAGTCTGGGTGGCGTGGAGTCCCTGCTCGAGCGACGCCGGCGCTGGCCGCTGGAGAGCAGCACGGTGCCGGAGTCACTCGTTCGGCTGTCGTTCGGGATCGAGGGACTCGAGGACCTCTGGGCCGACCTCGACCAGGCACTGCGGGCGACCAGCTAGTCCTCGATCAAGGCCTCGCCCTTGGTGTCGCGCGACATGAATGACGAGGCCATCAGGCGCGGCGACCGGCCATGATGCACGACCTCGACCACCTGCTCCGTGATCGGCATGTCGACCCCGTGCTCGCGTCCCAGGGCCAGGATCGGTTCGCAGCTCTTGAAGCCCTCGCATGTCTGCTTCGTGACCGCGATCGTCTCTTCAACGGAAAGGCCCCTGCCCAGGTTCTCGCCGAACGTGCGGTTGCGCGACAGTGGCGACTGGCACGTGGCCACGAGATCGCCGACGCCGGCGAGCCCCTGGAAAGTCAGCGGATCCGCGCCGAGCGCAACGCCCAGCCGCGCCATCTCTGCCAGTCCCCGGGTGATGAGGGATG
>JAPLBU010000144.1 GCA_026392575.1 Actinomycetota bacterium
ATCCGCGATGCGCGCACGCACCGTGGCTTCTTCCGCCTCGGAAACGGCAATGCCAAGACGCGCGGTCAGCACGCGGTCAAGGGCCTCCCATTCGCCGCGGGCTTCGTGAATGCGCTCAAGGCCGTCGAGAGCCTCCGCATTTTGGCGATCGAAGCGCTCGATGACTTCCGAGTACGGGATCGTCGTGAACGACACCATCTCGTAGCGCGACAGGTAGGTGCCGGGGAGCACCTTCTCGAGCGCGTGCTCGAGCTTCTTGGTCAGCAGGAACGACTTCGAGCCCACCTTGTCGCGCATCTCCACGAAGTTCTCCTTCGCGAGCTGGGCGATCGCCTCGGAGTTGATGCGGCGTCGCTCCTGGTACATCGGCAGGGCGAGTGTCCAGTCGTCGGCAACCTCATCGAGGCAGCGGTCGAGCTCGACCACATCCTCGAAGCCGCACATCGCGCCCTGACCGAAGAAGGGCAGGATCGCGTGCGCCGCGTCACCGACGAGGCCGACCTTGCCGTCTACCTGCCAGGGATCAGAGTGGATCGTGGCGAGGAGCCCGACCGGGTTGTACTGGTAGTCCTCGACGAGCGTCGGCATGAGCGGAACCGCGTCGGGGTACTCCGCGGTGAAGTGCGCGAGGATCTCGTCGGGAGTCTCGAGGGTGCCGAATCCGCCGTCGCCGGCCTTGGGCCAGAACAGCGTGCACGTGAACGAGTGATCGGGATTCGGCAGCGCGATCATCATCGACGCACCCCGCGGCCAGATGTGCAGGGAGTCGGCATCCATCGCGAACTCGCCGTTCAGTGCAGGGATGGTGAGTTCCTTGTAGCCGAACTCCAGCATGTCGGTGACGACGCTGGTGCGACCGATCCGCTCGAGTGACTGTCGCACGATGCTGCCGAAACCATCCGTGGCCAGCACGACATCAGCCGAGACGGAGTCGAGCGCGCCGCCCTGCTCCAGCGACAGGGTGTTCGTGGCCAGGTCGTAGTCGGCCAGCCGCGCGTCGAAATGCAGATGCACACCGTCGGTTGCCTCGGCGGCGTCGAGCAGCGTCTCGTTCAGGGCACCGCGGCCGATGGAGTTGATCGCCCGGTCGCCCGAGGACGAGTACGACTGGAACGTCAGGCTGCTGTCCTTGCCGTGGATCATCCGGCCGTGCATCGGCAGGGCGGGAGCCATGACGGTGTCGACGAGATCGATGCGGCGGAGTGCGTCAAGGCCGCGCTCCGAGAGGGCCAGGTTGATCGAGCGGCCCCGCTCGGCCGGGGTGGCACGAGGATCGGGTCGGCGCTCGTAGACGTCGACCGTGTACCCGCGGCGGCCCAGGTAGCAGGCGAGCAGCGAGCCCACCAGTCCTGCGCCGACCACTGCAATGCGCGTGTCAGCAATCGAAGTCATGCGATCCCCTCCCCGGTGAGCTCCTGGCTGAGCGCATCGACGGCCCGCCAGCAATCATGGAACGTGCAGTAGAGCGGCGCTGGTGCGAGCCGCATGATGTCGGGCTTGCGATCGTCGGCCACCACGCCCCAGTTCTCGCTCATCCGATCGGCGAGTGCCGTGACATCAGTCTGGACGCGGACGGATATCTGGGCTCCGTGGTGGTCGTCGTCGGCCGGGGTGACGAGCTGGATCGGCGCGCGCTCGGCGAGTGACTCGAGCAGGCCGCGCAGGTAGCCGGTGAGTCGCAGGCTGCGTTCCCGCAATGCCGGCAGGCCGACCTCATCGAAGATCAGCAGGGACGTGTGCACGGGACCCATCGCGAGGATCGGCGGGTTCGACAGTGACCACGCATCGGCCGACCGCTGAGGCGCGGACACCGGGTTCATCTCGAATCGGCTGGCCGGGTCGGTGCTCCACCACCCCTCGAGTCGCGGCAGAGTCGGGTCGTCGAGATGACGCGAGTGCACGAAGGCGCCCGCGATGGCACCCGGTCCGGAGTTCAGGTACTTGTACGTGCACCACGCAGCGAAGTCGACGTCCCAGTCGTGCAACTGCAGCGGAACGTTGCCCGCGGCATGCGCAAGGTCCCAACCGACCGTCGCACCGATCTCATGGCCCACAGCGGTGATCGCCTGCATGTCCATGACCTCGCCGGTGAGGTAGTTGACGCCGCCGATCATCACGGTCGCGATCGAGTGCGCGTGATCGCGCAGCGTCTGGATGACGTCGTCGGTGCGGAGGGTGTCCTCGCCGGGCCGCGGTCGCAGGCGCAGGACCGCGGTGTCGGGATCGTGGCCGCGCAACGCTACGTGGCTGCGAACGGCGTATGAGTCAGAGGAGAACGCATAGTCCTCGATGACGATTCGATGGCGGATCGCGGTGGGCCGGTAGAAGGACGCCAGCAGGAGGTGGAGATTCACGGTGAGCGAGTTCATGATCACGACTTCGCGCGGCTCGGCACCCACGAGTCGGGCGGCAGGTTCGCGGAGTGCCTCGTGATACGGGAACCAGGGCCGGTCCGCGTCCGAGTGCCCGTGCACTCCGTACTCCTCCCAGGCATCGAGGTCGGCCATCAGCTCGGCGCGTGTCGCACGCGGCTGGAGGCCGAGGGAGTTCCCGGCGAGGTAGGCGGTGAGCGGGAAGTCGCCGCCGATGGCCGGCGGGATGAGGAAGTCGGCCCGTCGAGAGGCGGGATCCGGCAGTCCATCCAGTTCGAGGGCGTGGTCCTCCCGCATGTCGACTGTCACGGCGCTCATTCAATACCCGATGACGGGATCAGCGCCGCGAGTTCAGCCATGACGGACGGCCAAGTTGCGCTCAGCGGGTCGATGAGCTCGAAGTGGGCGGTCCCGGGCAACAGGACGAGTCGGGTACCCCTCTCGGAGCAGTAGGCCTCGCTCATGGCGGCAGGTACGAGGGTGTCCTCGACGCCGTGGAGGAGGGTGGTCGGCACGGCCGGGACGGGGTGCCGGGCCGGATCGAGATCTGGCCGGTCGGCTGCGGGCCTGCCGAGGAAGGCGTGGACCGCGCCATTGTCGAGGTCGAGGTACTCGGCCATCACCAGGTCCGCGACGGGGGCCAGGGCCAGGCACCCGATGACGGTGGCGTGGTTCGCGGCCAGCAGGGCCAGGTGCCCTCCGGCCGAGTGGCCAACGAGCACGACCCCAGCCGAGACATCGACGGCCTCGGCGAGTGAGGTCAGGGCGAGCCGGAAGTCGTCGATCGCGGCGTCGGGATCGCCGGGGATGCGGGTGTACTCGAGGAGCACGGTCGGGTATCCGTCGGCTGCCAGCGCTGCGGCCATCGGCCGAAGGTGCGTTCGGTCGTATTCGGGGCGCCAGTAGCCACCGTGGATCAGGACGACGACGGGCCGTGGGCCGGCTGACGCGCCCCCTTCGGGCCAGTAGCCGTCGGCTACCTGGGCGGCCCCGGGTCCGTAGGCCCAGGACTGGTCGGGCCCGGGTGCTGCCCGGTCCAGCACGCTTCGGTCCTCGGCCATGGGCCGAGTATGGCAATCGACCTACACTGGCGGGCGATGTTCGATCTGGTGGCGCCGGCGCAGGAGACCGGGCTGGCCTGGTGGCCGGTCGCGGTCGTCATCGGCGCGCTGGTGGTCCTCAACGTCGTCAACAATCGGGTCGCCCCCCAAACCCACTACCTGCTGTGGTCCTTCGGCGGTTCCGTCATCCTGCTGGCCATCGGCCTGCTGGACGGCAACACCTGGACCGACATGGGCCTGGGCTGGGCATACCTGCTGCCCGGCTTCATCTGGGGGGCCGCATGCATCGGCGCCATCACCGCGGTTTATCTCATCGGCTCGGCGTTCAAGCGCACCCGCACCGCCTTCCACGACGAGCGGATGGGCGAGCTCACGGGCACCCGTTTGATGTTCCAGGCGCTGGTCGAAGTGCCGTTCGGGACCGTGCTGCTGGAGGAGATCGCGTTCCGGGCGGTCCTGCTGTCCATGCTGATCCGCCGGTACGGGCTGGTGTGGGGCGTCGTCGTCGCTTCGATCATCTTCGGCCTGTGGCAC
>JAPLBU010000100.1:0-7152 GCA_026392575.1 Actinomycetota bacterium
TCGCCCCCGCCACGGTTCCGCGGGCAATCGCCAGCAAGCCCCGCACCATCACCGTGAGCAACCACGGCGGTCACTCCGTGGTGCTCTTCGCCAAGGGAGAGCCGATCCGACGAGACCTCGCGCCCGGCAGCGCACCGGCCGTGTTCACCGGGCTCACCCCGGGCCGCACCTACACGATCGCGATCGGCGGCCAGCCGATGGGCGCAGTGGTCGCCCTCGACCGCCCCGCCGCTGCATCCGGCCTGACCGTCCGCACGACCTCCACTCCCGGCGCGGTGTCGCTGACGTGGCGCCACACGGCCACCCCCGCCACCGGCGGAGCAGACATCGCCTACGACGTCACCGCCACCAGCCCCACCGCACCCACGGTGCGCGCCTCGGTCACCGGCGGCCGCACGGCCACCCTTTCCGATCTGGACACCGATGCCGTCTACACGTTCACGGTCACCCCGCGGAACAACGCCGGCAACGGCAAGGCCACCCGCGCCCAGATGACCCGCAGCCTGGGTGGTGCGACCACCGGTCAGCGCTCCGACGCGGCACCGATCGCCGAGGCCGCGGCTGTTCCGGCAGCGGTGCCGACACCCGCCGCCGCACCGGCTCCGGCCCCCGCCCCGGCCCCGCGACCCGCCACCAAGACCATCTACGTCTGCCCCGACGGCTACGCCACGGCCGGCGACCTGTGCCAGCAGAGCACCGCGTACACCTTCCACACCGAGACGCTGACCAGCCCGTACACCTACCACCAGGAACAGCAGGCCAACACGATCAACGTGCCCGCCACGCACAACGGCACCGTGTGGACCTGGACCTGCCCTTCGGGCTACGACTCCGGCGGCGGCCAGTGGGGCGTCGGGGTCTGCAAGGGCACGGTCACCGCGACCGTGAAGGACGCGCCGCCCGCCGGCTATACCGACAACGGCTCGTCCTACGCGAAGGAGATCCAGGTCAAGGACACCCTGCCCGTCGGCTGGACCGACAACGGCACCCAGTGGATCAGGACAGCCGCCAAGGTGGCCATGGAGGTAGCCGCCTAGCCACCGATCGGCACGGGAACGGGCTCGCGGGCCCGGTGTAGGTTCACGACGTGATCGTGGCCTGGCACCGGACCCGCGAGCCCCTGCTCGTCCTGGCGATCACCCTGTTCACCGGCCTGCTCTCGACATCGCAGCGCTGGGCTGGCCTGGACACCCCGGATTCCTCGTTCTACGCATCCCTCGGCCTGTTCGGCGACGAGGTCAGCGACCGCGCCCCCGAGAACTCCTACTACTGGACGCGCCTGGGCTATCTCGTGCCCGTGCGGGTGCTCACGACGATCACCGGCGCCTGGCCGGGCTTCACGCTCTACCGACTGCTCCTGCTGCTCATGGTCGTCGGCGGGATCTACGTCATCATGCGCCGGTTCACCGGCATGGCCTCCGCTGCGTTCCTCACCACCATCGCGTCGCTGAGCACCGTCGTGCTGAGCTACCTCGGCAACACGTACCTGACTGGATCGGTACTGGCCGGCACGGTCGTGCTGATCGCAGCAGCGATGTTCGACGGACGCCGCGCCGCGATCGTCGCCGGAGTGACGCTCGGCTGGCTCGTGATGGTCAACCCGCCGGGCGTGCTGCTCGCGGGCACGCTGTGGCTGGCACTTCGGATCCACGCGCGCACGCGAATCGTCCACATCGCGATCGCCGCTACGGCCACGGTCGTGACATTCGCCGCCTTCTGGCTCATCGGCCGCGTGATGTTCCCGAAGATGGACTGGCTCGGCTCCTACGTCGACTCGAATGCCCGCCTCGACTACTCCGATTTCGCCAGCACCGACGCCGTCTGGCTCCGCGACGTGTCGCTCATCGTGCCGGTCGCGATCCTGGTCGCCGTGTTCGTCGCCTGGCTGACCCACCGCAGCGAGCAAGCCGCCCAGCGGGCGCTGATCATCAGCCTGACGAGCATCGCGTTCATGCTGGTGTTCTCGCCGATGATGGGCGGCATCCCACTCGAGGCCCCCATGTACCAGGCCATGCTCTGGCCACCGGCGCTCATCTCGCTCGCACTCGTGACGACTCTCGCCATGCCGGAGCGCCGCTGGACCAAGCTGCAGACCGGTGCCGGTGTGCTCGCCGTCGCGGTGGTCATCGCCACCGGACACGTCGCTCCCGGGCTGTCGCTGCTCGTCGGCTGGCTCGTCGCAACGGTGGTTGTCGCCGTGTTCCTGCTAGCCGCGTACAAGGGCACCATCGGCGCCATCGCCGGTCTGGCCCTGCTCCTGGCCGGCGGGCAGCTGCTGCAGAACTCCCGCGGCGACCTCGGCCTGTACTACCTGAGCCCCTACAACTGGGCATTCAGTACGAACCCGATCTCCGACCGGATCCACGCCGCCGTCAACACGCAGGAATGGCTCCTCGAGCACACGACCCGGGATGACCAGATCCTGTCGTGGGTGGGCGGCGACTGGGTGAACGGCGACCGCGAGCTCTACGTCGTTGCGGGCATGCAGTTGTGGGGCGAGAACCGCGTGACCCTCGAGCCGACGCTCACCCCAGACGACATCACCCGCCTCGACACCATCAAGCCGAGTGTCGTCGCGATGTACGGGGAGTCGATGAACGACGTGCTCGCCTTCTGGTCGAGCATCCCTGCCGTCAACAGTGCAACCGCCCCCGACTGCTACGACTTCGCGTGGGCACCCAACCCGGCAAGTGACTTCACCGTGACGCAGGGTCATGCTTGCCTGACCCGACTGACGTGGAGCACATCATGAACGGCCGTCGCATTGCCATCGAAGCCGCGATCAGTGCCGGTATCGCATTCCTGATCTCGCTCATCGTGTTCGGGCCGCTGCTCGGAAGCCTCGACGTCGGCTGGGCCGGCGGAGACATGCTCAGCACCTACGTGAACTCCCATGCCTGGTCGGGCTTCTCGTATGCCGTGACGACGCAGTTCGGGTTCCCGCTCGGCATGAACCTCAACTACTTCCCCGGCATCGACATCACCGAGAACACGTTCGCGCACGTCGTCAATGTCGTCACCGGCACGACCTTCCTGGGCATCAACCTGCTGGTGCTGCTGTCCTTCCCGCTCGTCGCCGCGCTCGCCTATCTCGTCATCCGCATGACCGGCCTGCGCGGCCCGCTCGCCATCTCGCTGGCGGTCGCGTTCACGTTCATCCCCTTCCACTGGGGCCGCGCCCTCGGGCATACCTACCTGTCCACGCTCTACTCCGTCGTCATCGGCGTCGCCCTGATCCTCCTCATCGGCAGCGGTGCCTTCGAGCGCATGTGGCGCAGCACCTCGGGGCGCAGGCGCATCGGCCTGATCGCGATCATCGCCGTGATGTGCCTCGTCGTCGCGTGGACGGGTGTCTACTACGTCGCCTTCACGCTCATCCTCGGCGCCGCCGCTCTGGTTTGGCGTATCGCCCAGCGCGCCAGCGCGAGGCAGGTCGGCATCGAGGCGATCCCGTTCGTCGGAGTCGCCGTTATGGCGGTCATCGGCTTCCTGCCGTCGCTGCTCACCGTGCGCGGCGACCCGCCCCTCGCATCGCTCGGCGACCGCATCGCAAGCGAGTCCGTGACGTATGCCGGCAACCTTGCGATGGCGATCCTGCCCATCCCGCAGAGCTCGTTCCCCCGCGGCGGCTACTACAACGAGGCTGTGCTCCGGGCCTTCGCCGAGGCGCCCTACGGCGAGAGCAACGTCATCACGAACTACGGCACCTGGGTCACGGCAGCAGCGCTGCTGACCCTCGTGGTCGGTCTGGTGCGGCACTCCCGCCGCGCCGAGCCCGTAGCTCCGGCGAACGCCCGGGTGACCCTTGGCTTCATCACCTACCTCACCGTCGTCACCGTGTTGTTCTTCGTGCCATGGGGACTGAACTTCCTGTTCGCCGACCTCGTCACCGCGCAGATCCGCGGCTGGAACCGGCTCCTTCCCGTGCTGCTCCTGCTGTTCCTCCTCGGTGCCGCTGCCGTCCTGCACCGCACGCGGATCGAGCGCCGGTGGGCGATCGCCATCCCGGTTGCCCTCGTCGTGCTCGGCCTCACAGCAGTCGACTCCGTCTACCCGTTCAAGGCGGCCTACGCCGGCAGCGTCGCCGAGGCCGGCGAGGCAACGCAGGCCGCGCGCGCGTACGCGAGTGCCGTCAACACCGCCATCCCGCAGGACTGCGGTGTCCTGCAGCTTCCGTATATGGCCTACCCCGAGCACGGGGTCGAGCGCGGCATCAACGACTACGACCACTTCTGGACATCGATCACCAACCCGGGCAAGCAGTGGAGCTACGGGTCGGTGAAGTTCACCGATGCCAGCACGTGGGCCGCCCAGCTGCCGCAGGTGCCGACGGACGAGCAGGTTGCCCTGCTGCGCGCCGCCGGATTCTGCGCGATCCACCTCGACACCCGCGGATACATCAGCGAGGTGCTCGCTCCCGTCGCCGACGACCTCACCGCGCGCTTCGGTGCCCCGGTCGCCACCGGATTCGACGGTGCCTGGCAGCTCTACGACATCACCGCCGCCTCCCCCGCCGATGCCGCCACCACCGAGGCCTTCCTGCACCAGCCGTTCATCTCCGTCGACTACGAGCAGGTCACCCCGCGCGAGACCGCCCTGCAGTCCTCGTGGTGGTGGGCACGCACGCCGTCAGCCGAGTTCGGCCTCACCCCCACCGGCCCCGAGCATCCGCTCACGCAGGTGTCAGGCGCACTCGCGGCACCGGAGTGCGGCGCGCTGCCCGTCACGGTCACCCTGACGGCAGGGGAGCAGAGTGTCAGCACCACCGTCATTGCCCGCCCGAACCAGCCGGCACCGTTCGCCCTCGCGCTCGATACCCCCTCCGCGGAGGCTGGCGTGCTTACGGTCGACACTCCCGGCGAAGGCTGCCCGGTGGATGCGAGCGGTGAGCGGCGATTCGCCCAGGTGCGCGACCTCACGCCGCGCTAGCGGAGCGTCAGGCGTCCTTGAAGGGCGGAAGGCCCCGCGCGCGAAGGCCGTCCTCGATCCCGCCCCAGAAACTCGTCACGTTGATCGCCCGAGCCCGGGCCTTCGCGGCTGCCTGAGCGGCCGCGAGCTTGGCCGGGTCGGCGAGGAATCGCTCCACCACGGCCGGCACATCGGCAAGCGTGGCGAAGTAGCCGTACTCCTCCTCGGGCACCCAGAACCGATCGGTGCGGTCGACGTCATCGGTGAGGATGACGCAGCCAAGGGCCGATGCCTCGAGCACGCGCGTCTTCAACTGCTGGTACGGCCCGGCACTCGACTGTGAGAAGTTCAGCACCAGGTTGCTCTGGGCGAGGGCGAGCATGTAGTCGAGCCAGCTCGGCTGGTTGGCGCGCAGGTCGCCGGTCAGGTCGGAGGGATTGTCGTCGCCGCGATGGGGATTGACCGCCACCCGCACACCGAGAGCCCGCAAATCGTCGAGCATCTCAATGCGGTACGGATACAGCACCCCGATGAAGGCCACGTCGTAGATCTTCGAGAGTCCAGCGGAATGCTCATCAATCACAGCGAGTGTCTCATTGGATACCGGCATGTTTACCGGGCCGACTTCGACGCGACCGCGCTTCATCACGCCGTCCATCGGAATGCAGATATCGACGAGCACGAAGCGCGAAGAGATCCGGGCCAGTCGACGAGCGGCGAAGGTGATGTAGCGGAAGGACGAATCGGTCACGACCCCGAGCAGCACCCCATCCCATCGGGTGCTCAACTGTGACCACAGGGTGTCCCAGGTTTGCGAGGCGCCACTCGAGTTGGGGTCGGATTCGACCTGGCCGATCACATGCGTTGCCTCGGACGAGATGAGGAAGCGGATCAGTCGTTGGTGCCAGGCAGCTGGAGACTCCGCTGCGTCAACGCCGAAGATCGTGACCTTGTCCGCGCCCGCGTATTCGCGCGCCGCCTGCGCGATCTCATAGAAGAAGTTGCCACCAGCGGGCTTCCACGTGGGTGCGTCGGGACCGATCTGCGGGACAACAACCAGGTGGCTCGGTCGACCCTTGGTCGTGAAAATGGGCACATCCGACAGGGCGCTGGCATAGCCACCAGTCTCGATCTCGGCGCGCATCTCACGATCGCGCTTGCGATTCAGGATCGCCTCATCCAGACCCGGATAGATACGGGATGCCAGGGAGCCGATCTTTGCCCGCGTCGTCAACTCCGGGGACACCGCCACGTGTTCAGGCTACCGCTGGTCACGATGCGTCAGCCTGCCCAGTGCGGGCTCGCCAGCAGGGTGACTCCCACCGAGACCGCGAAGATCAGTGCGACGGGCGTCGCGAGACGCCACCACGGCGGCTTCACATACGCCGCAGCCACGGCAACCGCCAGCACGATCACTGGCAGCAGGTAGCGCGGCTGGAAGAAAGCGGGCAACCCGGAGACCAGCAGTAGTAGCAGGAAGCCGAGGATGAACACCGGGATCCCGAGGAGAACCGACGCACCGAGCAGTCGGCGGCGAGACGCCCACTCGTGAATCGATGTCGTCCGGAGAATGGCCGCCAGCGGCAGTCCCAGGGCGACGAGCACCACCACCTGCGCGGCGACCGAGAACCACACCCCGACCAGCACGCCATCGGGCACCTCGAAGACCGACGACGCCTGCCGCAGGGCATTGCCTGCGACCAGGTTGAACGGCGGCGTGCCCTGCGAATCGACGATCGATGCAGACTGCAGTCCGTTGTCCGGGAGGGAGCCGACCAGCATCGGATAGACGACCATCCGCAGGAGACCCGCGGCAGCGACGACCACGCCGGCGGAGACCACCACCCGCGTAACCCTCAACCAGCGCCGAGAATGCTCTCCCACGACCACATCGCGCATGCTCAGCACGACCACGGCCAGCACCGAGATCAGGGCCGTTTCCTTCACCGTCATGGCGGCGAAGGCAAACCCGAACGCCACCAGCGACCGCGTGACGGGCGCAGAGTCCTTCATTCGCAGGAACGTGTAGACCGCTGCCAGGGAGAGCAGCACGGCTAGGGAGTCGTTGTTGATCGTGCTGAACTGCAGCAGCATCATCGGCATCGCCGTGACGACCACTGCGGCTGCGAACGCGATCAGGGACGATGCACCCAGTCGCCGCGCGATGCCCACCACCAGCAGGGCCACGATCGCGAGATAGAACGCGCCCATCACTCGGGCAGCCGTCAGCCACGTCAGCCCGAA
>JAPLBU010000100.1:7179-14541 GCA_026392575.1 Actinomycetota bacterium
GCGCCAAGCCCCGTGACGACGTAGTAGGTCGGGAGGTAGCTCGTTGCGGTGCTTGCGCCCGCATACGGAGTCAGGTTCGGGTCGATGAAGTCCGCACCGCACGCGGCCGATAGCCGACCGAACCCTGGAGCCTTCTCGCAGACGGCTGTCTGCAAAGCGGTCTGCCCGAGCTGGTCGTTCACGGGCGGCAGCGACAGATCCTCCGCGACCTTCACGACGTAATCGAAGTGGGTGTACTCGTCGAAGACACTCCACGCGCCCGTGCTGATGAACAGCAGCGACAGCACGAACGCCACGAGACCGGCGGCCAGCGGGGCGACCAGTCTGCGATCAGCCCGCATCGTCAATCCATGACCACACCGTCAGGCAGGGCAGGTCCGGGTGCGTCGGCTCGGCGAGCGCATCGCCCCAGTTNNNCCCACGGCCGAGAACGCCGGATGACCGAGTCGAGCGCGACCATCGCCGCTGCGGACCACAGCAGCAGCGGCACGACGAAGTAGCGGTTGTTCGATCCGCCGATGATGGTCGGGACCGCACCGACGACGATGCCGGTGAGCAGCAGCAGTCCGATACCGACGCGCTCGTCCCCGCCACGGACGACCAGGACGATCCCGCCGATGACGATCGCCAGGGTGACGAGTGTTCCCGTGATGGTCAGGGGTGTGACGGGGAAGACCCCGAAGAAGTCGTAGGGCGCCAGCCGCATGCCGGGCCAGAAGGTGAGGATCGTGTCCGGGACGCTGTTGACCCAGCCATCGAATGACTCCCGGCTGGCAGCGAGCACTCGCGGCTTGGCCGCACCTGATGCCGTCATCCACTGAGCAAGCAGGCCCAGCACAATCGCCAGGGACCAGACCAGCGCGGAAGTCCGCGGCACCACCCTCCGCACCACCTGCACGACGATGAGGGCGAGGAAGACACCACCCGTGGGAATCGTCAATGTTGTCAGCAGGAGCAGCAGCGCGATCGCAATCGTGGACGGCCACTGAACGGATGCCGCACGGAGGGGAAAGGCCAGCGCCAGCGCCGACACGTAGAGCAGCAGCATGTAGCTGCTGCCGAGGGCGTTGATCGCCTCGAGGCCGACCACCGGCACGATCACGAGCAGCAGGCCGATGACGACACTGCTCACCCAGCCGAGTCCGAACCGCCGGACGATCGCGAAGGAGGCCGCAACGGCGAGCCCGGCGAACATAGCGGCAAGCAGGTTGGTGGCCAGGGCCCACTGCTCGGGCGGCAGCCACGCCACGAAGCCCGCGACGAGACGCGGCAGGACAAGGAGGTAGCCGGCGAACGGATCAGTGAGGCACGCCAGGAAGCCGGCCTTCTCGACGCACAGCGGGAAGACACCGTCCTCCGCCCAGATCACCTGCGTCAGGGCGTCGTGGTTGCCCAGCCACAGCCGAAACAGTGAGATCGCAGCACCCACGACACCGACAAGAGCCGTCGGCCAGACACGAGGCCCAGCTACGGAAAGCGGCGCACGTGACTCCACGCGCGCCTCCGTGTCGCTCACGCAACCACCCGCGCGGCCGGACGGATGCAACGCACCAGCAGCGCGCCCGAGAGCCCGAGCGCGAAGCTCGCGACGATGACGCCAGCGAAGGTGGCGAGCACGGTGTTCCACACAACGACGGACGTGATGCCCGTGAGGATAAGGATCAGCACCGACGACGATGCGATGACCGGCCGCGAAGACCGCACCAGAGCCGATATCAACGGCACGGTCAGCAGCAGGAACGTCGCCTTGTAGCCGTAGCCGAATCCGGCGACGAGAACGCTCGCGAGGAAGACCGACGATCCTGCGATGGCGAGCATCGCCGGATGCACCAGCGTGCGGGCCGTTGACAGTCCGACAGCCACACCCCAGCCAGCGGCAACGAGGGCGAGCACGATCATGATGAGGTCGCCCGTCTGCAGGCCGCCTGCGCCGACGACGGTGCCGAACATCCGAGCCACGACGGGAACACGACCCAGGACGACGAAGTCGCCATAGTCGATCATGTTGCCGTTCGACTGCGAGCTGAAGCGGAAGTTGTCCCATGTCAGGACCATGAACGCCAGCGTTGCGAGCGCGAATCCCGCAAGCACCGTCCAGCCCCGACGCAGCCGCAGGACCGGGATGAGCATGAGCCCCATCGCGAACGGGTAGTACTTCCATGTCCCGAGCACCCACACGATCGCGGCCGCGATCGACCACGCCCACAGCGAGTTCCACCGTCGAACCAGGATCACCGCAGCGACGGCTCCCCACAGCAGGACGGCATCGAGATTGCCGCGCTCAACCAGCAGCAGCCACGGGCCGCCGACGGCCGCAATGAGCAGCACAAGCTGGCCGATGCCGGCCGATGCGCGCGCGAGCCACAGCAGAGTGAGGCTGGAGAGCATGATCGCGATAACACCCAGACCGGTGACATAGCGGGCGGAGAACAGGTCGAACGGCACGTATTGCAGCCAGAGCACGCCTGGTCCGTAGATGGACGGATCGGCGAGGCAGCCGTTGTTCGACGCGTACACATCGACACCGACCGCCGCGCAGTCGATGCTCTTCAGCGGCAGGACCAGGTCCCAGAACTGGACGGTGCCCTGCGGCACGCGAAGCCCGCGGTAGATCAACGCTCCGAGGTCGGCCCGACCCGACCACACCGCCCACCAGGGCACAAGGCTCGCGAGGGCTGCGACGATGCCGACGAACCATGGCATGAACCGCCCGACACCCACATCGACGCGACGGATGAACACCGCCACCGCGAAGGCGGCGATCAGCACTGCGGTAGCGGCGTATGCCAGGGGCAGGTATCCGGGCGCGGAGGTGTTGGCCGGATCGGTCGCGCTGCGCAGGACCTGAAGAAGGGCAACTGCCAGGACGAGCGCGGTTGCCGCGTATCCCACCACCACGGCTCGCCTCACACCGGCGATACTAACGGGGTGACACCCCTTGTCTCGGTCGTCGTGCCGGTCTTCAACGGCATGCCGCACCTGCGCGACCTCACCGAGGCGCTGCTGGCGCAGGACTACCCGAATCTCGAGATCGTCTTCACCGAGGGTGGCGGCACCGACGGCTCCGCCGACTACCTCGCGACGATCGACGATCCGCGCATCCGATTCATCCAGATGCCGACGGGCACCAGCGCAGCCGGCAACTGGACGGCAGCCACAGAATCCGCCCGCGGTGAGTTCATCAAGTTGGTCTGTCAGGACGACCTCATCAACCCCGACACCATCTCGAAGCAGGTGCGGGACCTCGAGGTCAACCCTGCTGCCGTGATGGCGATCGCTCCGCGCGACATCATCGATGCCAGGGGGAAGGTGCTCTATCCCAAGCGCGGCTGCCAGGGCCTGGCCGAAGGCGTGCACAGCGGCTCTGACGTCATCCGACGCTGCTACCTGCAGGGCGCCAACATCATCGGTGAGCCGCTCACCGTCCTGTTTCGCCGCCAGGCACTCCTCGACTCCATGCCCTGGGATGACAGCAATCCGCTCATGCTCGACGTCACCCAGTACGCGAAGGTCGCCCCGCAGGGAGACATCGTCATCAGGGATGAATCGGTCGGTGCCTTCCGCGTGAGCACGAGTTCGTGGAGCACGCGGCTCGCGAAGGTGCAGCGCCAGCAGTTCGCGAAGTGGCAGGCCGAATACGCAGCAGCACTCCCCACCCCACCTACCAAAGCCGAGCGGACGCGCGCGTGGCTGGGCATGGAGAAGCAGGCGCTGCTGCGCAGGGCGGCCTATCGCGTGCTGCGGATGAAGGGCTCCTTCAGCAGCGCCGACTGATACTTGTCCACACACATCCGTCACCTATCCACAGCCCCCGTCTCCTCAGAGCGTCAGTTGATTCGCGTCGCTACTTTGCGTTCACACGAACCGAAGGGGTGACGTAACATGGGTCGAGTTCGGCATCCGGACAAGGACTTTGAGTCATTCCTTAGATGGCTTGAGGCCCACGGTTGGCGGGTGGAGCGACGGCGGTACTTCCGAGTGCAGTGCACGTGCGGACTGCACCAGCGGTCGATTCACCTCACGCCTTCGGATCCGAACTACCTACGTAATCTGGTGGGCTGGGTACGCCGCCAGGACTGTATGAAGGGAGAACGCTGGTGAGGACCTACACCGTTCACGTCGACCTGAACGTCGCGGGCGTCTCCGCCGATGACATCGCCGCACATGGCGGCCTCGTGATGGAGGCGCTCGCCGATCTCGACGAGGCGAATCCCGAACTCCAGGACTGGACCGTCAGCATGGACGCCGCACAGGGGCGCTGCGAGATCGATCTGACCGTCACGGCTGCCCATCACGCCGACGCCGTTGCTCTGGCCCACAGCCTTGTGCGCACCGCCATCCACGCCGCATGTGGCGCCACCCCTGAGGGCGCGGCTACCGGTGGTGCGGCCCAGGCTCCTCGGTATGACGACGCCGAGAACGCCATGAAGGTCTTCGCCTAGCCTCCGCTGATCCGGCGCACCCTACGATGACCGGGTGACGACCTTCCGCATCGGCGACCGCCTCGTCGGCCCCGACCAGCCCACCTATTTCATCGCCGATATCGCCGCGAACCACGACGGCAGCCTCGAGCGCGCGATCGAGCTGATGACCCTCGCGAAGGAGGCGGGAGCGGACTGCGCGAAGTTCCAGCACTTCCGCGCCGAGCACATCGTCTCCGACTACGGCTTCCGCTCGCTCGGCGGGCAGCAGGACCATCAGGCCACCTGGACCAAGTCAGTGTTCGAGGTCTATGTCGATGCCAGCCTGCCGTGGGAGTGGACATCTGCCCTCGCCGAGCACGCGAAGACGATCGACATCGAGTTCATGTCATCGCCCTACGACCCCGAGGCTGTCGCCCACCTGGATCCCTACGTGAATGCGGTGAAGGTCGGCTCCGGAGACATCAACTGGCTCGAGGAGCTCGAGGTCATCGCGGGCTACGGCAAGCCGGTCATCATCGCCGCCGGCGCCTCGAGCCTCGATGACGTCGCCCGCGCAATGGCGATCCTCGACGCTGCCGGCGTCGACATCGTCCTGATGCAGTGCAACACGAACTACACGGGATCCATCGAGAACCTGCACTACGTGAACCTCAACGTGCTCCGCCACTTCGCCGAGCAGTACCCGCAGGCCGTTCTCGGGCTCTCCGATCACACGCCCGGCCACGTCACGGTGCTGGGTGCCGTGACGCTTGGCGCCCGAGTGATCGAGAAGCACTTCACCGACGACACGACACGCACGGGACCCGACCACGGCTTCTCACTCGACCCGATCGGTTGGCGGGCGATGGTCGACGACACCCGCCGCCTCGAAGCAGCCCTCGGCTCAGGCCTCAAGGCGGTCGAGGACAACGAGCTGAAGACGGCCGTGCTCCAGCGCCGCTGCGTCCGCGCGGCACACGACCTGCCCAAGGGCACCGTCCTCGTGCGTGATGACCTCGTCGTGCTCCGGCCTGCCCCTGCCGAAGCGGTTCCGGCGCATGAGGTTGGCCTCGTCGTCGGCCACGTCCTCACCCGCGACATCGTCGCTGGCGAGGACGTGCGCTGGGAGTACTTGAGCTGACAAGCCGGGCGGCGAAACGCACCCGCTAGGAAGCCAGAGCCTCTTGCGCACTTGCGTACATGCGCTACGCCGCCTTCACCGCCGATTCGGCATCGGACTTCGAAATGGAGTCGTGGGCGTACTGAGCCTTCGGCTTGACCGTCAAGAGACGACTCATGTGCGGGGCCATGGCCTGGCCATGCGGTCCGGCCTTGCGCAGTTCTGCTGTCTCATGGGGCAACCTTCGGTCCAGGGGTCGCGAGCAAGGTTCTCGGCGCATCGCCACTCAAGCCAAGCGCGTCTCTGCGAAGTTCATCAACGAGCCGCTCCCCGCGCCGAGCCATTCCAGTGAATTCGCTGCTCGACACTTCAAGGATCGAACACCGGTTACCCGACCACGCCTGCACGGACTCTGCAAAGGATGAGATCTGCTCATTCCAGGCAGGCGCGTCGGCAGCCACGCGGTCGTCGCGAATGACGAGGACATCGATATCGCTGTCGGCCTCGGCCTCTCCTCTGGCAAAGGATCCGAACAGCCACACTGCGGTCGCCTCCGGCTTCCACTGCGAAGCACGATCGCGCATCCGCTCGATGAGCGTCGAGCGCATGTTCGCGAGTGCCTCGATTGCGGCAGCAGCCACGTGTTCACGGTTCAGTCGGTACAGGCGCGCGGGCGGGTGCTCTTCGCTCAGCACCAAGCCAGACCGAACCAACTCGCCCAGAACCTCGTTGACGCGCCACTGCTTCGGCCCGCTGACCAGACGGGCGACCTGGCGCCCGCTCATCGGTTTGCCGGCGTGGGCGAGCACCTCCAGGACATCAGCGCGTGCCGATGGGATCACCGACCTGATGGGTAGTGAGAGATCCACGAGTCACCCCGTCCCTTCTGCGCTCACTAGCCTACCTCTGTTGAGTGGTTATGACACTCAGTTGAGTGGTTTTACCACCAAACCGTTTCGGCCGGCTCGTGGCGGCTGAGACCTGTCCTCACATTCAGCCTCCCCAACTAGACTCCGGCCCATGACCGACGTCGCCGGGGCGGGCCGTGGCCCCCTCAGTGTGAGCGTGGTAATCCCCGTCTATCGCGGCGAGGACACCCTCCCGACCCTCATCGACGAGCTGGCCGCCCTGCACGAGGTCCAGCACACTCCCGGCTCTCCCGCAACTTCGGCCAGCACGCGGCCACGCTGGCGGGCATGACGTCGTCGGGTGGCGAGTGGATCGTCACGATGGACGAGGACGGCCAGCAGGATCCCCAGTACATCGGCGCGATGCTCGACACGGCCTACGACAACGGGGCGCAGCTCGTCTACGGCAAGCCGACGAACCCGCCGCCGCACGGCGCCCTGCGCAATGCGGGCTCCAAGGTGGCCAAGGGCCTCTTCGTCCGCTTCCTCGCCGACCAGGAGTTCGAGGAGTTCAACAGCTACCGCCTCGTCCTCGGTGAGGTCGGCCGCAGCGTTGCCGCATACACCGGCACCGGTGTGTATCTCGACGTAGCGCTGAGTTGGGTCGTCGCCGACGTCGCCACGTGCCCAGTCAAGGCTCGGGATGAGGGCCGCCCGGCCGGCAACTACAACTACGGCCGCCTGTTCTCGCACTTCGGCCGACTCGTCATCTCATCGGGCACCAAGCCGCTGTTCTTCGTCACCTTCATCGGCATCGCGTTCGTCGTGCTCGGCGGACTCGCCGCGCTATGGGTGCTGTACGAGCGCATCGTCGGTGACCTGCCCGTGAGCGGCTGGGCGTCGATGTTCGTCGCGCTGATGATCGTCGGCGGCGCCGTCATGCTGAGCCTCGGCATCATCGCCCAGTACATCGGCGCGGCCACCAACATGA
>JAPLBU010000100.1:14561-28359 GCA_026392575.1 Actinomycetota bacterium
CCCGCGCGCCCGTGATCACCTGGGTGATCGGCCGTGGCGGCCTGCTCGGCAGCGCGATCCACCGTCAGTGCACCGAGCCCTTCGACGGATCCCCGGTCCCCTGGAACGATCCGACTGCAGCCGCAGGCGTCCTGAAGAGCGATGTCGCTCGGCTCCGCACGGAAGCCGCAGACGGCCCGTGGGCGGTCATTTGGGCCGCCGGAGCAGCCACCACGTCAACATCCGCCCAGCAGGCGGAAGGCGAGCTGGAGACGCTCAGAGCGCTCCTGACGGCCCTGCGCGACAACCCGCCAGCCGGACCGGGCGCCGTGTTCCTCACCTCGTCGGCCGGCGGCGTCTATGCCGGCTCAGCAGATCCACCCTTCAACACGGCCACCCCGCCCGTCCCGCTCAGCCCCTACGGCGAGCTCAAGTTGCGTCAGGAAGCGCTCGCCACCGAACTCCTGAGGGGCGTATGCCCGCTCGTCATCGGCCGGTTCAGCAACCTCTACGGGCCCGGCCAGAACCTCACGAAACTGCAGGGGCTCATCTCACGACTGGCGCTCGCGGCCGTGACGCAGCAGCCGATCAACATCTTCGTGCCGCTCGACACCATCCGCGACTACATCTACGTCGACGATGCCGCGAGCGCCGCGCTATCTGCGGTCGCACGAGCCGCAACCAAGCCGACGGACAAGCCAACGATTCTCGTCATCGCCTCCGGGCAGCCGGCCACCGTCGGCCAGGTGATCCGGACGATGAACCAGGTGACCAAGCGTCGCGTGCCCGTGGCCCTCGGCAGTCACGCCAGCGCCAGTGCGCAGTCGATGGACCTGCGCCTCACACCGACCGTCGCACTCGACACGATCACGCCGCTGCCGGCAGGCATGAAGCCGGTGTTCCTCGACATCCTCGAGCGAGTGCAGCGCCAGTCGCTGACGGGCTAGCCAGCGCTGACGGGATACCGCGCGATCAGGTCGTTGAGGGTGGCCAGGCCACCGACGGTGCCGTCCGGCTTGCCGAGGATGACCATTCGGCCGGTGAGCCCGGACGTATCGCCAACCAGGACCGGAGCCACCGTGTCCCAGTGCGGCTCGTTGCCCATCCAGTCGGCCAGCAGCCAGTCGGTGAGCAGCCCGGCCCGGCCCTCCAGACCATTGAGGCCGATGAGCAGCCGGGTGCAGTTGTAGCTCTGCTGGCCCTGCGGCAGCCCGGTCGGCTGCTCCGTGGTCGGCGGCGCGAACAGGCAGGCAATAGGCAGGCTGTCGATCGGCTGATCGCCCGTGTCGTGGACTTCGGCCGCCGACCAGTACGACGGATGCGCCGGATCGACACCGGGCCACAGCTTCGGGCTCAGTGCCGACAGACCGCGCGGGAGGATCGTGTCGAGGCTGAGCAGCACGACGACGGCCCCGACAGCGAACCAGCGCAGCATTGTCATTCCGCTGACCCGACCCTCGAGGGCCGTGATGGCCACGGGCAGCGTTGCCCCCGCGACCATGATCGTCACGGCGAATGCCAGCTTGTGAACGCCGTAGTGCGGTGACCCGCCCGTGACGATCGCGTCGCCGATCGTGACCGCCATCAGGTAGGCCGCCATGATCGCAATGGGTGCGAAGGGGACGGCCGAACGCCAGCCCACGACCCGGCGGCTACGGGAGTACCACCACACGCTGCCCAGCAGGGACACCAGCGCGAGGGCAGCGAGCAGCGGCTCGGTGATCTCGGTGCCACCGGGCGACTGGAAGATCGCATCGGCTGTGGCCAACTGCGATGAGATCGCAGACCCCGCAGCGCCGCCCAGCGAATCGGACGGCAGACCGCCCGCCGCCTCTCCCAGATTGATACCCAGCAGGTAAAGGATGCTGCTGAACAGCGCATCCCACGCTGCCAGCGCAGTGACGACGACGATCCCCAGGCTCAGCCAGGACCGGCGTAAGACAGCGCCCACCAGCAGGACGCCGAGCAGGGCCACTCCCAGCACGTTCAGCGGGAGCCAGACGCTGGCCGTAGTGACGACGGCAAGGGTGGCGAGCAGGGCCGAGCGAGGCGCATGCGACCCGACGAGGAACACCGTCGCCCAGAGCACCAGCACGACCAGCACGAACTGGAGCGACAGGTGTCCGTAGGAGGTGACCACCGCGCTGGCGACGAACACGACAAGCATCCCCGCCCACAGCACGGGCGCAGGAACCCAGCGCGCATCGACCCCGCCAGTTCGTGGCCGCGGCGGAACCGGGCGCTCGGCGAAAGGCGCGAAGGCGGCCGGGATCAGTGCGATCAGCAGGAATTGGGTTCCGATCACGGTGTTCACCGCGACCGCAACCTCGTTGACCCCACCGAGCATCAGCGACGACAGCACCGAGATCAGGGTCGCCATGAGGACCATGACCAGGATCAGCGGACCGCCGGCGTAGCCGTTGAACACCAGGTCATTCCCCGATGCCAACTGAGAAGACAGGTGCAGCCACTTGGCGTTGTCTTCTGCGAGGGGATGGTTGACGAAATAGCCAACCCCCGTCAGCGGTCCGGCATAGTCAGTGGCGAAGAGCCGCATCGCGACGAGGAACACGCCCAGCAGCAGCATCGGCAGCCCGATCAGCAGCACCTGCCGACGAAGGCTGTCCCGCCGGGACCCACGGCGAGTGAACGCGAGGGCCAGCACGACGGCTAGGACGACGACGACGAGGATCTGCAGGCGCTGCAGGTTCCAACCCCAGCCGAAGGCGATCGATGACTGAACGGCATTGCCCGCAATGCCGAAGCCGAAGGCCAGTCGGATGGCGAGCCAGGCGAGGCTCCCGGACACCCACCAAGCGAGGACGGGGAGGACGACGAAGGCCACGAGCAGCAGCACGTCAATCACGCAGCCACCCCCCTTCCCCGGTCACTGGGGCGCGTCGCCCGCTGATTGCGGGAACCGGGCCAACAGGCTCCGAACCGTCTCGATGCCGATCACGTTGCTGCCGTCATCAAGGAGGATAACCGGCTTGTTCTGCACCGATTCGGGCATTCCCGCCAATGAGTCATACACCGGGGACCAGGCCGGTGTGTTCGAGAACCATTCACGGCGCAACCAGTCGACCAGCGGTTGTGCTCCCGTGTCTTCGCCCGTTAGGCCGGCGAGGATCCGCGTGCACGAGTAGACCCGCTGCGGGTCGGAGAGCTGACTGGCCAGAATGGCCGACGGCACCGTGGCCCCCTGCGGAAGGTAGACACAGGCCACCGGGCTGTCAGCGATCGGCTGCGTGCCGGTGCCGTTCACGTCAGCAGGCCACCAGTAACTGCCCGAGGTGTTCTCGAACGGGATGGGCGGCGACCACTGGTCCGGCCGAGCCAGTGCGATCGCCCGCGGCAGCACCGAATCGACCATCAGCAGCACGACGATCCCGGCAATGGCGATCCAGCGCGAGGCGGTCATCCGGCCCAGCGCCTGCGGGTCAATCAGCATCAGCGCGAGCGGCAGGCAGGTGCCCAGGGCGAGGGCGGCCACCAGGAAGGTGAACTTCATCGAGCCGTAGTGCGGTCCGGAGCCGGTCGACCAGAAGTCGAGGCTGTAGATGATCACGGCGAAGAAGGCCAGCATGCCCAGCGGGATGAACCGACGTGCCGCCGATGTGCGCAGCACCTGCGCCTGACGGGACACGACGATCGATGCGACGAAGGCTGCTGAGACTGCGAGCAGCGCGAGGATCGGCCCAGCCTGATCGGTACCGCCATTGGCGGCGAAGAGGGTCGAGTCGGTCAGACCGAAGTGGCCAAGGCCGAAGGCATGCGGTGCAGCACCGGCCGCGATGCCCCCAGCACCGCCTCCGCCGATGGCGCCGCTCGCAGACGGTGCCGTTCCGGATACCAGGTAGACCATGCTCGAGTACACCGGCTGGAAGACCCCGACCGTGACTACCGCCAGCAGCGCGAAGCCGATTCCGTCGAAGGACCGCCACCCGAATCGGAAGCCGCGGCTCAGCAGCACGACCCCCCAGCCGATCACGACCACTATGGCGACAACGTTCAGCGGCAACCACACCGTCATCGACGCTGCAGCGGCCAGCGAGGTGATCAGGCGGGCGCGGGGCACCGACGACAGCGCGAGGAAGGTGGCCGACCACAACCCGGCCACGATCAGGGTGAACTGGAAGGTCATGTGCCCGTAGCCGGTCACGACCAGGCTGATCGTCGCCAGCACGCCGGCCGCGATCCAGATGAACGGCGCCGGGATCAGAACGCGCTCGGCCGGAGGGTCAGAAGGAGCACCAGAAAGAGCCGCCCGCAGCTTGGCCTCGGCCAGCGGGGCAAGAGCCAGCGGCACGAGCGCCACCAGGATGAACTGCCCGTAGACCACGGAGTTTGCCGCCACGGCGACCTCGTTGTAGCCGCCGAGCGCGGCCAGCGAGATGACGCCCATGAGGGTGCCGATGAACGTCAGCATCAGCTCGAGCGGGCCACCCATCGGCACGGCCTGCTGGATCGGCTGCCCAGCAGCGAACTGGGAGGTGAAGTCGAGCCACTTCGCGTTGTCCTCGGCGGTGGAGTGGCCGATGAGGTAGCTGACGGGCTTGAGGAAGGCCAGCCCATCCGTCCAGAAGGTGGTGATGACGAAGAAGACGAGCAGCAGGACCGCGACCGGAAGGAGGATCGCCAGCGCCTGCCGCCGGAAGGACACGGTGCCGCGGAAGGGCCAGATCCAGGCGATCACGGTCACCACGGCCAGAACGACCAGCAGGGTCCACTGGAGCTCGATCCGGGTCCAGTCATGCCCTCGATCGATGGCGAAGCTGATGAGGGCGCCGAACACGCCGGCCGACCCCGCGATCGCGATCACGACCCAGGCCACGCTCCGAGCCCGAAGGTAGGCCAGGACGGGGAGGATCAGGTACGCCGCGAGGAAGGCGATGTCCACGCTCGACGACCTCCACACGCTCTCGGGTACCTTGGGCGGGTGTCACCAAGTGTCCTCCATCTAAGCACCTACGACACCAATGGTGGCGCGGCGCGGGCTGCCGATGCCCTTCACCGGGCGATGCTCCAGGAGGGTGTCGATTCGACCCTTCGGACCGCGGCCGGGACCAGGTTCCGCCTCGCCAGCGAACTCGACCGGCAGCTCTGGCGGCTGCAGACCAGCCCCACGAAGACCTGGCGCTCACCGGCCCGATTCGGCAGCCTCAGCGCCCACGAGATCAACAGCAGCCAGGCCGACGTGGTCAACCTGCACTGGGTCACCGACGGCTTCCTCTCGGTGGAGGAGATCGGGCGCATCACCAAGCCGGTGGTCTGGTCCCTCTACGACATGTGGCCCTTCGCCGGCACCGAGCACTACGGAGCAGACACCCCCGATGCCCGCTGGCGCGAGGGATACACCAGGGCCAACCGGCCGGGCGACGAGAGCGGCGTGGATCTCGACCGCTGGACCTGGCAGCGCAAGCAGCGCCACTGGACCAAGCCGATGGCCATCGTGGCCGCCAGCACGTGGCTTCAGGACCGGGCCCAGAACAGCGCACTGATGGGTGCCTGGCCGCACCACCGGATCCCGCACGTGATCGACTGCCACACCTTCGGGCCGATGCCCATGAACACCGCCCGAGGGCAACTCGGCCTGCCCGCCGATGTCCCCCTGATCCTGTTCCTCGCCTCGGCCGGCATCACCGATCGCCGCAAGGGCTGGGATCTCCTCGATCAAGCGCTCGGGGAAGTCAGAGCCGCCATCCCCGACGTTGAGGTCGTGATCGTGGGCCCACGCGACGTGGACTACCGCAGCCCGTCTGGGACACCGATCCACTGGCGCGGCAGCATCGACGGCAACGAGGCCCTCGCCCTTCACTACAACGCCGCCAACGTCACCGCCGTGCCGAGCCGCGAAGACAACATGCCGCTGACCGCCATGGAGGCCCAGAGCTGCGGGCGACCCGTTGTCGCCTTCCGCATCGGTGGCCTGCCAGACATCATCGAGCATCACGTCACCGGCTATCTCGCCCCCGAAGGGAACACCGCCCTGCTGGCCGAAGGCCTCACCCAGGCCCTCAACGACTCACTCCATCAGGACAACTGGGGCCGCGCCGCCCGCCAGCGAGCCCTCCGCACCTGGTCGACCACACCCGTGGTGGAGCAATACCAGGCCGTCTACGCGCAGGCCATGCGATGACCGCGAAGCAGGAACCCAATAAGCCCCTGCAACCCATCCTGGTCATGATGAGCTACCGCGGTGGCGAGCGTCTTCAGCGCTGCCTTGACTCCATCGGCAGATCCGAGCGCCACTTCAAGCGGATCATCCTGAGCGTCACCGCCGCCGAAGACTCCGAAGACATGCGCATCGCAGCCGCATTCCAGCAGCAGCACCCCACGACCGAGGTGATCTGCACCCAGCAAGAGTTGCCGACGATGCAGCATCAGGCGTTCTGGGTGACCTACCTCAAGAAGTCCGGAGCAACAAAGGACGACTGGATCTACTGGCTCGCCTATGACGACCAGGTGCGCCTGACCGGTATCGACGAACTCGTCGACGAACCGGGGAACTGGCCCCTCGAGAAGGGCACCTGCTACTTCGGTCCTTGGGCCATGCGCCACGAGCAGGCCGAGCAGCTCTGGGATGGGGACTCAACAGCAGACCTCGAGAGCTGGACCAGCTTTCCCCTCGCTGGCCCCCTCAGGCTTCCCGTCATCACCTGGATTGCCGAGCAGCTCAAGCAGCCCACCTACATGCAGATGAGCGGATCGGTATGCCGATTCGAGAGCTACCTCCGCATCCGCGACGGACGGCCCAAGAAGAAGGGCCCCATGCGCATCGAGATGGCCACCGCCGCGACGCCCTGCAATGAGTTCGTAGCTGAGTTCGCAACACCGGTGAGCATCATCTACGGGCGGCCTAATTCGGATCGGGCGAACTATGCGAAGTCTGCCCGCGAGGAAGACGTCCACCTTGTCCGCTGGCTCATCCAATACACGCTAAGCAGGCCAGCGTCCACCTCAAGTCTGATTCGTTCTTGGGCATCAGCCTCGTCCGCGTTATGGCGCGTAGCAACCGGCGGTCGGCCCAACGCGGTTGAGTCGTGGGTAACCCGCACACGCGTCCGCCCGTAGCCGTTCAGCAGGAATCCGGCGCTGCGCGTACGGAACTAGGATTCAAGGGTGCGCATCGGATTCATCAGCCAATGGTTCGATCCAGAGAGTGGCTCCGCAGCCATCCCCGGTGGAATCGCGCGCGCCCTGTCCGGCCATGGCATCGACGTGAATGTGATCACGGGCTTTCCGAATTTCCCTACCGGGCAGATCTTTCCCGGCTATCACCAGCGGTTCCACGCGAAATCGACAATGGGAGATCTCACCGTCCATCGGGTACCGCTCTACCCAGATCACAGCCAGAGCTCCCTGCGTCGCGCGCTTGCCTACTCCTCCTTCGCGCTGAGTTCGTCTCTTGTCGGCTTGCCATCGATCGGCCGTCCCGATGCTTACGTCGTCTACTCCTCGCCCGTCATCTCAGGGGTCGGACCCACGATCAGCGGCAGAATCTCGTCGACGCCCGTTCTCACGTACGTCCCAGATCTATGGCCCGACTCCGTAATGGCGTCTGGAATCGCGGGCCACGGATCGGCTAGCCGGATTATCGGCGGGAGCCTCACCCGCATGAGTAGGTCCATCTACCGGCACAGCGACATGGTTGTCGCGACCAGCGACCTTATGCGCACAACTCTCATTGAACGCGGCGTGGATGAGAAACGAGCCTTCACCGTCTACAACTGGGTCGACGAGGAGGTCTTTCATCCTCGGGTCGATTCGCAGGAGGTCCGCGAATCCCTTGGAGTTCAGGACAAGTTTGTTGCCATGTATGCCGGGAACCTCGGACACCTTCAAGGTGTCATGACCTTCCTGGAAGCAGCCGTCCTCCTCCACCAACGAGAGGACATCACCTTCATCTTCGTCGGCTCCGGGGCACTCGAAGAAGCGATGCGTAAGGAGGCCGCCGACCGTGGACTGCGCAACGTAACCTTCCTCGGCCAGCGCACCATGGAAGAAACGGCTCAGTTGCTCGGCGCAGCAGACGTGCAACTGGCCAGCTTGATCGATACACCGCTCCTACGCATGACGGTCCCTAGCAAGCTCCAGTACGGCATGGCGTCCGCGAAGGCAACGATTCTTGCCGCGGCTGGTGAGGCGGCCGATCTGGTGACTCGGAGCCGAGGGGGGATCATCGTTCCACCAAGCGACGCGAAAGCGCTTGCCGCCTCCATAGTTGAATGCGCCGACGACCGGGGCGGCCGCGTCCAGCGAATGGGCCTGAACGCCTATTCCTTCTACCAAGAGCATCTGTCGCAGGCAGTGGGCTCGGCGAAGCTAGTCCAATTGCTGAGGAAGCTGACCGGTAGCGGTTCCGGTTCCTAGTCGCCCAAGACCAGATCGAACAGGCTCGCTTCCTGTGCGTGCCCGGAATACCAGGCCGCATAGCTGGCGTGTGCGCGCCTGCGTCCTTCGGCTCGCTGGTCACCCGACAGGGCAGCAAGTTCCGCGAGGAATGCCGTGCATGCCGCGGGTTCGCCCGCCACACCGCTCCCGGAATTTGCCATGTCCGTCCAGATCGTGTTTTGGCTGATGACGACCGGACACCCCACCGACAGCGCCTCCGCGATCGCGTGCCCGAAGTTCTCTCCCCGGGTCGGGAGCACAAGTGCATCAGCCTTGGAGAAGATCTCTGCCGCTTCCTCCGGCCGGTATGGACCTGCGTAGCTGAAGGAAATGTTCGACGGCAGTTTCTCGGCAAGGGCCCGACACCTTGCCCAATACGCCTCGTCGCTGACCGATCCAAACACGGTGAATGTGCAAGGTGACTCGATGGCGGTAAGCATTTCGAGCGCAGTATCCAGACCCTTCATCTGATCTATGCGAGACGCGAACACCAAGTTGGGGTCCTCCGACTGAGATCCGGGCGAGTGCGCGAGCGCAGGCGGGGGCGGGGGGTCCGACTGGACAACCACCCTCCCCCCGGATGGCAGCGGACGGCCATACCAGCCCCTGATGTCCGACTCCTCCGCAAGCGAGGATGCATGCCATGTGACCCGCTTACCCAATAGCCAGCGAAGTGTGGGGCGAGCAAGCTTCTTCTTCGCAGCCTTGTGCCCCTGTGCCCCCTCGGAGCACTCCCCGCGAGGCGCCACCATGAGTGGGGCAGGCGGGAGGGCGCGGGCCCGAAGGAGCAGATAGGGCAGCATCGAGTAGTCAGGGCTCTGCAGGCTGTTGACGTAATAGGCGTCAGGCCGCCAGGCGGCCAGCTCAGATCTGAGCCAGGCCACGTCCACAAGCCCAGGACGCAGATATGCAACCTCCGCGCGTCCGACCCTGTGCCACGTTCGTGGGGCCAGCCCCAGGTATGCATCGCGCGACCCCAGGTCGTGGTTGCGAGTTATCACCCTAAAGTAGTGCTCGGTCTCGGTCTCCACGATTCTCGAGGTGCTCACGATCGTGCCGCCACCGGCAAAGCCCGGAAGGTAGTACTCCGTGAAGGCCACGATCTTGGCCAAGACCGATTCCCCATCTCATCCGTCGAGGTTGTCCACGTTGCCGTCTACTGGCGATGCACTCCTTGATCCTACGATTCCTGAGCCCCGTCGGAGTGACTCCTGCCCCTCCGAGCGAGCGTCGGCGACCACAGATAGATGAACGCGAGTCCGACGATGAGAAGAACCATCACAGCCACCGGTATCCAGCCCCGTTGTGTCGAAACGGCCAAGATGCCGCACAACGCGCTCAAACCTGCGACGAACAGGGCTGTCGCCCGGTGGCTCCACCCCTCCTGCACGAGCCGTTGATACGCATGGTCGCGATGCGCAGTCGTCAGGCTTTCCCCCGAAAGCCCTCGTCGCACGATGGTTGCCCCCACGTCAACGAGGTAGATGGCGAAGGGTGCCAGCGCCACAAGAATGCTGATGCCGTTGGCCCAGCAAGCCATCATCATGAGCGCAACGGCGGCGCCCAGCAGGTAGCTTCCCGAGTCGCCTAGGAACATCGCGGCACGCGCCCGCCAATTCCAAGGGAAGAACGCGACCGAGGCGGCGGCAAGGGCAACCCCGACCATTGACCACGCACCGGCGTCGGCACCCATCAGCAGCAGGCAATACACAGCGCCCAGCACCAGACCGTGAGCCGCGGAGATTCCATTGATGCCATCCATGAAGTTGGCAGCGTTGACCGCGACAGGGAAGATCAGGAACGACGCAAGGGCTACCCAGACGGCCAGACCACCAGGTCGCCATTGCCAAGCCAGAGCGCCCACCACGACGCCTGACAGCAGTACCTGCGCTATCAAGCGGACCCGTGCTGGCTGAGCACGCCAATCGTCTACGGCGCCCAGTCCGCTGAAGCCCACGACAGCGACGAAGGCGGCAACAGGGAGGCCACCTGCTGCGGCCATGCCGGCCAGCATCCCCGCCAACTGCCCGACTCCCGCCCCCCGGGGTGTCGCGACAGCGTGGGACGAACGGTCATTCGGGTGATCCAGGACGTTCCGACGCACCAGCCCTGCACGCACGATAGGGAGCGCGACCGCAGTGACGGCCAGCGATACAACGAAGACCGTGACCGTTGCACTCACGCGACTGACACTACAGACGCCTACAGGGCGTCGACGGCATCGCGCGCGGTGTCACGAGAGACGAGTCTGGACATCGCCTCGTATGCATCACGGGACTGCGCCCGCGTATCACGGACGAGGTCGAAGGAGGTCCGCTCCCCGCTGACCTGGGTGATCAGGGGGTGCTGGGTCGACTCGGGGCACTCAGTCTCACTGACCAGACTCTCGTGAAGCTTCTCCGCAGGCCGAAGCCCGACATAGGTGATTGCGATGTCCCTGCCGGAGATGCCCACGAGTTGCTGCGCCACATCGGCGATGCGCACGGGGGTTCCCATGTCAAGGATCAGCGTGGTCCCGGCCTCCGGCCTCCAGCACGAGGTTTACGGCTTCGCCCACCGTCATGAAGTACCTGGTCACGTCGGGATCTGTGACAGTCACCGGGCCCCCCGCTGCGATCTGGTCGCGGAAGAGGTTAAGCACTGATCCACGGCTCCCCAAGACGTTGCCGAAGCGCACCGATAAGTAGCGACTGGCCGAGCCCGGTTCAGCGCTGGCCGTCAGCCTCTCGGTCACGAGCTTGCTCATGCCGAGGACGCTCGTCGGATCAGCCGCCTTGTCCGTGGAGATGTTGATGAACGCACGAGCTCCGGTGGCGACAGCGGCGTTGAGAACGTTCTGGGTACCGACGATGTTGGTCTTGAAGGCTTCCTCCGGAAACGCCTCCAGCAAAGACAGGTGCTTGAGAGCCGCAGCATGGAACACGATCTCTGGACGCACCCGGTCGAACACCTCGACAAGCCTGTCGGCGTCACGGATATCCCCGAGGAGCAGGTTCTCGTCGCCTAGCAATCCATGACCCTGGAGGCTCATCTGGACGGCCTGGATGGCCGACTCGTCACGGTCGAGGATGCCGAGGAAGGCTGGCTCGTAGCGGGCCACCTGCCGGCAGAGTTCGGAACCGATCGACCCGCCCGCCCCCGTGATGAGAACTCGCTTCCCACGCAGGAGTTCGGATATGCCCGCCTCGTCTGCCTCGATCGGCCGCCGACCGAGCAGGTCCTCCACCCTTACGCTGGAGAGGTCGCCAAGCTGGACGCCCTCCGTCAGGAGCTGATTGCCGGTGGGGATGACCCTCAATTCGATTCCGAGAACCTGACAGCGTCGATCAAGATCACGCAGATGCGCCGTCGATACGCGCGTGATTGCGACCACGAGAACAGTCGCCCCGGTCTGCGCGACAGCCCTCTCCAGATCAATACGCCCGCCGAGAACTCGCACTCCGTAGCTTCGCAAGCGTTGCTTCTGCGGGTCATCATCGAGGACGCCCACCGGATGAAACGACTTCGACGGATCCGACATCATCAGACGAATCAGATGCTCACCGGTATGTCCCGCGCCATAGATCAGAGTGCGCGCCCCGATGTCAGTGCCTACGAACCGCATGCGGTAAAGGCGGAGAGCCACACGTCCGCCCAGCATCAGACCTAAGGCCAGGGCGCCCGCAATCACAGGGATGGACCTCGGGATGCCGGCGGGCCTAACGATCAGGACAAAGACGGTCGCCACGGTGACAAGGATCAGCACCGTCAGGGTTACTCCGGACACCTCGTCGATCGAACCGACCCGATACCGGCCCCGATACAACTGGAACATGTAGCCAAGTACTAACTGTCCGACGACGAAGAAGAGCGCGAGGATGAGGATCGGGCGCACCTGATCGAAATCCGGCTGGAAGTCGTATCGGAGGGCCCAAGCTGCCATCGTTGCGGCGATCCATGCACCGGCGTCCCAGGCGGCCTGACCCGCGCGCCTAGCATGAACAGACTGTCGTATTCGCTGCACGTTTCCCCCTAGAACCAATCAGATTCTAGAGGTTTTCGAGATGCAGCTGAAGCGAGGGCGGTGTCCGTCATCTTCCCGTCTTGCAGCCACACCCTGACTGTCGAGGCGTCCAATCGGGCCGCCGTGAGCCCCTGCCGCTGAGTCGGCGACGGCGTCTGCGTGAACGACTCAAACTTGGAGGTGTCCAGCGAGATGTCGCGACTCTTCGCCCATTCCCGGGGCTCGACGTCCTCTGAAGTAGGAAAGACGAGGGAGGAATCAAGATCGAACACGTCTGCTGCAGCAATCGCGAAGTCGTACTTAGACAGGGGGTCCTTTGACGCCACATGGAACACGCCATGGGCATCGCGCTCCGCGAGCGTCCAGATCGCCTCCATCAGATGCTGGGCATACATCGATGTGACGACGAAGTCGGTGTAGCCCTTCACAACTTCACCTCGCGTGAGGGAGTTGTAGAAGAACTCGAGGATCGAACTCCGGCCCGAAGGACTCCACCCGAAGAAGTTCGTGCGAACGACTAGCGCGTTCGCCTCCAAGAGAGCTACATGCTCCCCCTCCAGCTTCGTCTGGCCATAGACCGAGAACGGATTGGGAAGCGCATCCTCGTTGTAGATGCCCGTTGCACCATCGAAGACCGCATCCGTCGACACGTAGATGAATTGAGCACCGATCTCATGGGCCGCCCTTGCCAGCTCTCTTGTGGCATTGACGTTGATGAGTTCCGCCCGCGCAGGGTCGCTCTCGCAATCCTCATGCCGCGAGACGGCCGCACAATGAAGGATTACCGACGGGCGGGCAGCCTCAACCACCTCAACGGCTCGGCTCACATCGGATAGATCGGCCTCGATCGTTGTCACGAATGTGCTCCCCGTGCCACTTTCACGTCTCACCAAGCCAAGGGACTCCGCCCTGCCACGGAGGAACAGACCCGCATTGGCACCGAGAAAACCACCGCCGCCGGTCACCAGCCATGTATCCATAGGGGTGCGTTGTCCTCGCCTGGTCCAAGAGTGTTTCTCGGGTTTGATTCTAGCCAACGCTTGACGCGGTACCGCGAAGAATCCCAGCCAAGGAGTCCGCTCCAAGCACGCGCAGCGAAATGGGCGCCTCGTCCTGTCGGCTAACCTAGCTGCGTGCCTGGGACCAGTTCATGAACGCCCGTGAAGCAGTCCGCCAAAGCCTTCAGCTGCTGGACCAACGGGACCGGCGGAATCTGCTCCTCGTGACCGGCGCTCAAATGTCAACCGCCTTCCTCGACCTCCTTGGAGTTCTACTGATCGGCGTCGTCACGGCGCTTTCAGTTGCCGCGATGAGCGGGACGCAGCCACCTGACTTCGTGATGACGCTCTTCAACCGATTCGGGATTTCCGGCGGAGACACAGTCACGCTGGCACTCTGGCTCGCACTTATTGCCGGTGCCGT
>JAPLBU010000100.1:28389-31616 GCA_026392575.1 Actinomycetota bacterium
GAGAGCATTATCAACATATTGCTGACACGACGCGTACTCCAGTTCCTAGCCAACCGCCAGGCACTCGTCGCTGGAAGGCTCGCGGCCGCCCTGTTGTCGAGGCCACTGCTGCAGGTACAGCAGCGTTCAAGCCAGCAGACTTCCTACGCACTCACTTCCGGAGTTAACTTCGCCACTCTTGTCATCCTCGGTCAAGGAGTGGTCCTTGTGACGGAGGGGACGCTGCTCGTGGTTCTGGCAGCTGGGCTGTTCCTTGTCTCTCCCATCGTGACTGCATTCACGATCGCATTCTTCGTTGCGGTCGGCCTGATCCTGCAGAGGCTGCTATCGGGGTGGGCTGGCCGAGTTGGCCAACGAGCCACGCATGCAGAAGTTGCCAGCTATTCGGTAATCCAAGAGGCTCTCAGAACGTACCGCGAGACAGTTGTAGCCCATCGACGCGCTGACTACGTCAGCCGTTTTCAGGCGGTACGGTGGGAATCCGCACAGGTTCAAGCCGACCTCCAGTTCATGAGCCTTGTGCCCAAGTATGTGTTCGAGATAGCACTCGTGATCGGGGCCGCCCTCCTAGCCGGATCTCAGTTGCTCACCAAAGACGTCAGTGCGGCCATCGCCATAATCGCGTTATTCCTGGCCGCGGGCTCGCGCGTAGTCCCATCGATGCTGCGCCTCCAAGGCGCCATGATCACGATCCGAGGTGGAGCTGGGCAGGCCGCTCCCACTTACGAACTCGCCGACGAGCTCGGACAGTTGGGGGGTGGTTCCGGCACCCCGGACCCCGCCCTGCCCCCTGCGGAGATCAAGGCTCGCCTGATCGCTGGACACGGAGACTTCGATCCGTCTATCAGCCTGAAGGGCATCCGGCTCGCTTACCCCGGCAGCGAGGCGCTTGCCTTGGACGATGTGACGCTAGACATCAGCGCAGGCCGATCTCTGGCCTTGGTCGGGCCAACTGGGGCAGGTAAGTCCACTCTCGCGGACGTGATCCTTGGCGTCCTGCAAGCTGACTCGGGTGAGGCGCTGGTGGGCGGGCAGCATCCACTGACCGCAGTGGCCCGGTGGCCTGGCGCCATCGCATATGTGCCTCAAGACGTAGCGATGGCGAACGGCACCGTGAGGGAGAACGTTGCACTTGGCCTTCCGCTCGAAGCTATCGACGACTCGTGGGTGTGGGACGCATTGGAGCGCGCTCATCTCGCCGTCTTCCTTCGAGATAACCGGGAGGGCCTCGACACCCTCATCGGAGAGCACGGGCTCAAGTTAAGCGGCGGCCAAAGGCAGCGACTCGGAGTAGCGCGCGCCCTGTACTCGCGTCCGAAACTTCTTGTGCTCGATGAGGCCACCAGCGCCCTCGACGCCGAAACCGAGCGAATCATTTCCATGACGCTTGCTTCCTTAGAGGGTCAGGTCACGACTGTCACGGTTGCCCATCGCCTCGCCACCATCATGCACTGCGACTCCATTGCGTATCTCGAAAACGGCAGGGTCACTGCATTTGGGACATTCGATGAAGTTCGGGCGATGGAACCGAACTTCGACCATCAAGCACGTCTGCTCGGCTTGTGAGCGGACTGATCCTGTTGGAACTGCTGCATGGCCTCAAGCGCGGCGACCACGCCACCGATATGCCTTTTCCAGGACCACACCTGGGCGGGAAAGGCGCAGCCGACGATAAGCAGCAAGGACTACCGCTTCATCATTGACGTGCGTCTCGAATCCATGCAGCCGACCGGTCAAGCGTCCTATTGAGTCGAGAAGTCGGCTGGTCTCCGCCTCCCCAGGTTCCGATTCGAAGGTGAGACAGAACCCCTCCCCCGAATCGAAACGTTCGCCAGTAGAGGTGACTCGATGCAAGGCCTGGGGATTCCCCTGACAAGCACAGGCAAACACTACGCCGAATTGGGGGGTGGGGGTCTTGCTGACATTCAGGTACCTGCGCCAGGAACTCAGCAACGCGCAGTCACCTTGCCACTCCATCGATACCGGTATGCGGCTCCAAGTTTCCACGGGCAGGCAATGGAGTTCAAGCTCGGGAGCCAGCGCGCGTATAGCTCCGAGGGTCGCCGGCGTTCCAGCGTGACCGCTTGCCTGCGCAAATAGGCTGGCCAGCTGCTTGTCTTGGGCCGACCCCGCGAGCCGGTCCACCAAGACCATCTGCACCATGGGGCCCCAGCGGGAATCCCCCGAATTGGGCCCGTCGGAGGCAAGAACAGTGTCGACGAACTGGTCCAGCTCCCAAGGTGACCATGACTTTACGACCACCTGAAACGCGTCGCTCGTGACAAAATCGATCAACATCCGCCCAGCGTCATTCCGGAATGCTTGCGCCCCGTACCGTCGTTGCTCTTGTCCAATGTGCTGGCGATAAAGAATGGTCTCGTCGTGGGTGACCGCAGCCGATCCCTTAAGCCAACACTGAATCCAAAGCCACCAATCAAAGGCTGTTCGCGTGCGAGGAGCGCACTTCACGTCGATCGCGGACTTCCTGAATCCGGTGGCAGGCATGTTGTAGCTGGCTGATCGAAGGAGCGTCCCGAGCGCGATGGGGGCTCCTTCGAGAACCGGCGCCGCATTAGTAGTGGCCAACCTGCGACCCTGGGCGTCAATCTGCCCCATCCCTCCAGAGATAAGGGTGACGGCCGGCGACTTCCTAGCAAGTTTCAGCGAAGTACTCACGTAATTCGGCAAGGGCAGATCATCATCACCGGGCAGAAGCACGAAGTCTGCATCCACCGCCTCGATGAGCCCTACAAAACGCATGGCACTAAGTGCGTTCCCGCTCTCTCTCAATACTGTGACTGGTCCTGCTAGGCCATCGAGCAGTCGCCGGATGCTGCTATCGAGCGGCTTGAGTGAACCGTTGTCCAAGATCACAACAGGGAACGATTCCTCGGTCTCTTGAGTCAAGAGCGCTTCAATCAACGTCTTCAAGTACCCCTCGCGGTTGTACGTGAGTATGCCGATACCAATCGTCGTACTATCCGCACCGGTGTCAGCGATCATCGAGGATCCGTTCATCGGGGAAGCCTACCTGCGCGCGATTGCTGTCAATAGGCTCGGCCGCGTTGCCGCGTCCCCGGTCGAGAAGGCCAAGGCCTCGTACTAGCAACGCCAGAATGGCAACAAATATCGCTGCTATCGCGGCTCGCCCCTCGAGCAGAAGGAGAAACATCATGAAGAATACGAGATAGGAAAGTAGTGGGATTCCCATCCGTCCATCTAGCCTC
>JAPLBU010000023.1:0-5103 GCA_026392575.1 Actinomycetota bacterium
GACGGCATCGAACCTGAGTGGGTGCACGACGACTGCGGCCGCGGAGTCGCCGCTGGCGCTGGGGTCCACCGCGATGCCGGTGACGTTGGATCTGACGGGCCTGACGAGGAACACGACCTACTACTTCCGGGTGACGGCGACGAACTCCGAGGGCACGACGACGGGCAGCATCCTGAACTTCACGCCGAACTGACGCCTTCGGAGTGGGCGAGTGGCTCTGTGGAGAAGCGGAACCAGTTCAGCCGTGCGGCTCGGACTCCATGGCCGGACCCTTGCGCGTTGCCATCCATGACCCGAGCAGCACCAGCGGCAGCCCCACGGCCAGCCCGATGGTGAGCGGCTCCGAGAGCACGACGACACCGAGCCCGACGGCGACCACCGGGTTGATGTAGGTGATGAGGGTCGTCCGGGACGGCCCGACCTCGGCGATGAGTGCGAAGAAGATGATGAACGCGAGGGCCGAGCAGATCGAGCCGAGGACGATGACCGAGACCCATGCAGATGTCGGAATGGGTTCGGTGGGCCAGGACAGCCAGGCCCACGGGGCGTAGATCACGGCGTTGAGGGTCATGGCGCAGGCGATGATCGCGAGGCTGGGCAGGTCGGACAGCTTGCGGTCCACGATGATCGGGCCGAAGGAGTAGCCGACGACCGTGACGATCATGGCGACGACGGCCCACAGGCTGCCGCCGCTGATGTCGAGACCGACGAGCGCCACGACTCCGAGGAAGCCGATACCGAGCCCGACCAACCGTCGTCCGCTGAGCCGGTCGTCGATGCCGACGCGCCAGGCCAGGATCGCCGTCACCAGGGGAACGGTCGCAATGAGCAGTGCGGCGAACGAGCTCGAGATGCGCTGCTCAGCCCAGTTCAGGGCCAGCCACGTCAGGGTGATCTCGACGAAGCCGAAGGCGATGACCCACGTCCATCGTCCGCGCAATTGCTTGAGCTGGCCCTTGTGGAGCACGATCGGCAGCAGGATCGCGGCAGCGATGACGCACCTCAGGAACACCACACCCTGGGGTGAGAAGGTCTCGACCGCGATCTTGATGAACAGGTAGGGCAGGCCCCAGACCACGCCGAGCACGAGCAGCAGGATCCAGCCTCGGCGCGTCACGATCGCCAAGGCTAGTCGGGTGCCCCGTGTCATCCCGGCTGCCGTCGTCTGGCGGCTTAGACTCGTATGGATCCGCAGCCGACAGGGAGTCAGCCATGGCACCGGCACGCCATTCCGCACGAGGCTCGGCCTCGATACGCGCAGATGGCCGTCGAATGAGCGGATTCGGTCCGCTCGGCTGGACCGTCATCGGGGTGGTCATCCTGCTGATCGTGGCTGGTGTCGTGCTGCTGGTGACCCTGGTCCTCTCGTCCATGACCTCGACGACGGAGGGTGATGCACCGGCGAGGGACTTCCGGTCGTGCGCGGCCGACACGTGGTTCGATGCGGGCTCCGGGACATGTGTTCCGAGGGCTGTGTGCAGGGCGGACGAGGAGTACGTGGCCACGTCCAACTCGTGCACGGCGATCCCGATGGCCATTGACAGCATCGAGCCGTCATCCGGGCTCGTCACCGGCGGCACCGAAGTGCGGGTCACAGGTGCGAGATTCGAGCCGGGAGCAACCGTGCTGGTCGATGGGGTGCCTGCCGTCGATGTGACGGTGGTCGACGCCACGACGATCACCGCCACGACGCCCGGCAGCAGCAACCTCTATCCGGTTGACATCGAGGTGACGGCCTCCGATGGCTCCACCGCGATCCTTCCCAACGCCTTCACATATCTGGCGATCCCGGTTGAGCGAATCACCGAGATCGTCCCGACCGAAGGCTCCGTCCTGGGCGGTGAAGCCGTGATCATCAAGGGCGCCGACTTCGCTGATGGGATCATCGTCACGTTCGGCGGACGCGGTGCCACCAACGTCACGGTCCTCAACCCGACGACCTTGCGTGCCACCACTCCCTTGGGGAAGCTCGGCCCGGTATCCGTGAGCGTCCGCGATCCCGATGGCAATCCCTACTCGGTCGAGGATGCCTTCACCTATGTCGATCAGGCACCCCGCGTCGTGATGCTTGTCCGGCCGGTGTTGGGCGCCCAGTCGGGCGGCACCGCGGTGACGATCGCCGGCACGGGGTTCGCCGAAGGAGCGACCGTCAGCATCGACGGCAAGCCAGCGACCAAGGTGGTCGTCGTGAGCGACACGAAGATCACTGCCATTACGCCACCGGGTGAGCTGGGCTTGGTGACCGTGGCGGTCCGCAATCCCGGGCTGCCGGCTGCCCTGCTAGACGAGGCGTTCGAGTATGTCGAGGCACCCACCATCACCGGGGTGGTGCCTGCTGATGGCCCGGAGTCGGGGGGCTCGCCGGTGAAGATCACCGGGACGGGCTTCCTGTCGGGTGCCACGGTGACCTTCGATGGCGCGGACGCCACGGCCGTGAAGATCGTCAACGACACGACCATCACCGCCAAGACCCCGGCGGGCACGGCTGGGCCGGCGACCGTGGTGGTCACCAACCCGGAGCAGCCGCCCGCTACGGCGAAGAAGGCGTTCACCTATGTGGTTGTCGCCGAACCGAAGCCATCGGGGAAGCCGTCAGGATCGGCCCTGCCGGCCTGCATGAACTTCCGACTCCCCGATGTGACGGGCGCGACCGGGGGGGCGCTCGACTTCGGGGTGTCCGCCCTGTTCCCGAGCAGCATGGCCATCACCGATCCGGTTCTCGGTGGTGCGAGCTTCTCGGGCGACAGTGGCGGTGCTGCCGACGGGTCCATCACGTGGCAGGCGAGCCCTCCGCGGATCGTGTGGCAGGCGGGACCGGGCAAGAGCAGCGGGACGATCCAGTTCACGTACACGGCATCCAGCTGCGCGGGAGTGGGCGCGGGCAACCTGTCCGTCTTCGCGAACTGACCCGATCGGTAGGGTGGGTTGGCGCGCAGAGCGCGTATTCCCAACAGGAGAACGGCAGCTGACGGCAATGACGGAGATGACGGACGACGTTCGCGACGCCTATGACGTGGCGGCGATCCAGGAGCGCTGGCTGCCGGTCTGGGACGCCCTTGCGCCCTTCCGATCCGGCCGTCCGGACGATGCCCGCCCGAAGAAGTACGTCCTCGACATGTTCCCTTACCCGTCCGGCGATCTGCACATGGGTCACGCCGAGGCGTATGCGCTCGGCGACGTCGTCGCTCGCTACTGGGTGCAGCGAGGGTTCAACGTCATGCATCCCATCGGCTGGGATGCCTTCGGGCTGCCGGCCGAGAACGCCGCGATCAAGCGCGGCGAGGATCCGGTGCGCTGGACCTACGAGAACATCGCCCAGCAGAAGGCGTCGATGCGCCGCTTCGCGTGCTCGTTCGACTGGGATCGCGTGTTCAACACGTGCGACCCCGAGTACTACCGCTGGAATCAGTGGTTCTTCCTGCGGATGTTCGAGCGTGGCCTGGCCTATCGCAAGGACAGCAACGTCAACTGGTGCCCCAACTGCCAGACGGTGCTCGCGAACGAGCAGGTCGTCGCGGGCCTGTGCGAGCGATGCGATACGCCTGTAACCAAGAAGAAGCTGACGCAGTGGTACCTGCGCATCACCGACTACGCCGACCGACTGCTCGACGACATGAAGCAGCTCGAGGGTGCATGGCCGGAAAAGGTCCTGCTGATGCAGAAGAACTGGATCGGGCGATCGTCCGGCGCCGAGGTGCAGTTCGTGGTCGAGGGCCGTGACGAACCGGTCACGGTGTACACGACGCGGCCCGACACCCTGTACGGCGCGACCTTCTTCGTCGTCGCCGCCGACTCGGACCTTGCTGCGGAGCTGGCGGCCGGTACGCCTGCGGAGGATGAGTTCGTCGCGTACCTCGAGACCGTGAAGCAGGTCTCGGAGATGGATCGCCTGGACTCCTCGCGCCCCAAGAGCGGGGTGTTCCTGCAGCGCTACGCCATCAACCCGGTCAACGGCGAGCGCATCCCCGTGTGGGCGTCGGACTACGTGCTGGCCGACTACGGCACGGGCGCGATCATGGCCGTGCCTGCGCACGATCAGCGCGACCTCGACTTCGCGCGCGCCTTCAACCTGCCGGTGCGCGTGGTCGTCGCGAGTGACGACGACCCGGTGGCGACGGGCGTGGCAACAGCGGACGACGGCCCGCATGTGAACTCCGGACCCCTCGACGGCCTCGACAAGGCGGCTGCCATCGCAGCCATCACCGAGGTCCTGCTCGAGCGCGGCACTGGCGAGCCCGCGGTCAACTATCGGCTTCGCGACTGGCTGATCTCCCGTCAGCGCTACTGGGGCACGCCGATCCCGATCGTGCACTGCGCGACCTGCGGCGAGGTGCCGGTGCCCGACGACCAGCTCCCCGTGACGCTGCCGCCGGCCGAGGGGCTCGACCTCAAGCCGAAGGGCACCTCTCCGCTGGGTGCCGCGACCGACTGGGTCACGACGACCTGTCCCCGTTGCGGTGAACCCGCTCTGCGCGACACCGACACCATGGACACCTTCATGGACTCGTCCTGGTACTACCTGCGCTACGCCGATCCGAGGAATGAGACGGCAGCCTTCGACCCGGCGATCGTGCGCGAGTGGCTGCCGGTCGACCAGTACGTCGGCGGCGTGACCCACGCGATCCTGCATCTGCTGTACTCGCGCTTCTTCACCAAGGTCCTGTTCGACATGGGGCTGCTCGATTTCACCGAGCCATTCACGCGTCTGCTGAACCAGGGCATGGTCGTGATGGACGGCTCCGCCATGAGCAAGTCGCGTGGGAACCTCGTGCGGCTCACCGATGAGCTCGCAGTCAACGGCGTCGATGCGATCCGCCTGACGATGGTGTTCGCCGGCCCTCCGGAGGATGACGTCGACTGGGCCGAGGTGTCCCCGACCGGATCGCGCAAGTTCCTCGCGCGGGCGTGGCGGCTGTCGGGCGATGTGACCAGCGAGCCCGGGGTAGACGTCACGACCGGCGATCTCGAGCTGCGCAAGGCGACGCACCACGCCGTGAATGATGCCGCCATCGCGGTGGAGTCCTTCCGTTTCAACGTAGCCGTTGCCCGCACGATGGAGCTCGTGAATGCCACCCGCAAGGCGATCGACTCCGGTTGTGGGGC
>JAPLBU010000023.1:5127-6587 GCA_026392575.1 Actinomycetota bacterium
ATGGGCCAGCGGTCGCCCTGGCCGGCTGGCCGGTCGTCGACCCCGCCCTGCTCGTGGAGGACTCGGTCACCTGCATCATCCAGGTCGCCGGCAAGGTGCGCGATCGCCTCGAGGTGTCGCCGACGATCACCGAGGACGATCTTCGGGCGCTCGCGCTGGCCGCCCCTGGGCTGCTGAAGGCGCTGGAGGGTCGCGAGATCCGTACGGTGATCGTGCGTGCGCCGAGACTCGTCAACGTGGTGCCTGCCTGATGCTCGAGATCGCGCCGGGCGATGCCCGGCGCGTGGCCCTGTGGTCGGCCGGGCTGCTGTCGTCAGAGCCGACGCCGTCGGCTGCCGTGCGGTCGTCGGCTCGCCGGCAGACCGAGATCGTCCGTTCGATGCTGGGTGCACTCGGCGCCGTGCAACTCGACACGATCTCGGTACTGGCCCGATCCCATGAGCTCATCGCCTACGCCCGATATGGCGCCATCCGCCGCACTGCGATCGAGCAGGCCTACTGGGAGGACGGGCATGCCTTCGAGTACTGGTCGCATGCCGCATGCATCCTGCCGATGGAGTCGTGGCCGCTGTTCGCCTTCCGGCGACGTCACTACCAGCGCAAGGGCCAGCGGTGGCATGGCGTACCGACCAAGGACCTCAACGCGCTGCGTCGATTGATCCGCGAGAGCGGGCCCATCACGACGAGTGACGTGGGTGGCGCCAAGCGTGGCGGCGAATGGTGGGACTGGTCGGACTCCAAGATCGCCCTGGAAGGGCTGCTGGACGTCGGCGAGATCGTCGTGTCGCGACGCGTCGGCTGGCGCCGCACCTATGACCTTGCGGAGAACGTCGTCCCGGATGCGCTGCTCCACGACGATCTCGACGATGACGCGTGCATGGCGGCTCTCGTCGCAGCGGGCGCTCGCGTCATGGGTGTCGGCACCGCCGGTGATATCGCTGATGTGCACCGCCTCCCGCGTGCGGTCGTCGCTCGGCACGCGGAGGAGGCGGGCCTCATCCCGGTGTCCGTCGCCGGTTGGCCGAAGGCGTGGGCTACGCCCGATGCGGTGACGTGGCTGGCGCAGGGCGCGCGCGACCGTCACCGCACGACGATGCTGTCGCCGTTCGACCCGCTGGTCTGGTACCGCGATCGACTCGAGCGGATCTTCGGCATGCGGCACCGGATCGAGGCCTACACGCCGGCGCACAGGAGAGTGCACGGCTACTTCGCCATGCCGGTGCTCCATCAGGGGAAGGTGGTGGCGCGGGTCGACCCCAAGCGCAACGGAGCCGACCTCCACGCGCGGCGCGTCACGTTGGAGTCATCATCGGCGGCTTCCCTGCGAGGCACCGCCCTGGCCCTCCGCGAGGCGGCGGCGTGGGTCGGGGCCGAGCGCGTCGTCATCGACGAGGTGGTGCCAGGGACGGCGGCGGCCGGACTTCGGCGCGAGGTGGCCGCGGGCGGCTAGGGTTCCCGCA
>JAPLBU010000389.1 GCA_026392575.1 Actinomycetota bacterium
ATCAACGTGCTGACCGGAGACCCGGCGGAGATGATGCCGTGGCTCGCGACGCACGCCGACGTCAACGCCATCGATCTCGCGGGCATCACCGACGGTGAACTGGCGGTGAGCCTCGAGCGCGATGCCGCCGGGACCGTCAAGCGGGTCCGACGCCCCGATCGGGATCCGGACTGGTCTGCCGATCCCGGCCTGTCCCGGATCCGCGACTTCGTCGAGACGAAGACGGTGTGGCACCCCATGGGGGTGTGACTCATCGTCGCTTGGAAGGCGCTGTCCGACGCCGACGGGCCCGTGCTGCGGTACGCGTCTGAGCTTCGCGATGGCACGCCCATCGCCGATCTCGCATGCGTCGTCCGCGGCCGTACCGCGACCGATGCAGCGTGCGCTGCCATAGGGCAGTTGCCGGACTGGCTGCTGGCAACCGAGGACGTCGTCCTCGCCGCCGCGCTCGTGAGGGCCGGCGCCCGTCCGAAGCGCCACGCCATCATCATGCAGTGCGACCTTCGCGTCAGCGCACCGCCGGTCGACAACGACGAGCGATTCACGTGCACGGATCTGCCGGATTCCCCCTCAGGTCCCGAGTGGGTCGCCATCCTGCCGAGTTGGCGCGCCGCCTTCCCACCCGACCATCCGGACCACTTCGCGGGCGATGATGCGACCGCCATCGCATTCCTCATGCGCCTGGTCGACGGTTCGGAACTGGGGCCACTGCACCGTTCGACGACACTGCTCGTCGACGAAGCCGGCACACCGGTCGCCGGAATCATGATCAACGTCCGCGCGCAGGATCCGCCACGAGGCGGACCCTGGATCGCCGATATCTGGCGGGACCCGAGCCTGCGCGGCACGGGTGTCGGCGCCATGCTGATCAGCCGTGCGAAGACCCTTCTGGCCGAGGACGGGCTGGTGTCACTCGGCCTCGCCGTCACGGCCGGCAATCCGGCGCTGCGCACCTACGAGGACCAGGGCTTCAGTACGGTCATCGAGTCACAGACGGTCCTGCTCCCCCCAGCTCCTGAGCCGGAGTTCCGGTTCCCGTCAGGTCAGTCGACGGCGAACTCGTCGCGCTGACGACGTCGCCACACGACAACCGCCACCACGGTGAGAGCTAGGGCCACCCCGATGCCAGCGGCGACGTACGGGGCCACCCGGCGGGTCGTCACAATCGCCGACTCCGCCTTGACGAGGACATCGTCGGTGACCGTCAGCACGGCATCCGTGCGGTCGAGAGCCTCGCGCACGTGATCAAGTTCGTTCCTAAGGAACGAAACCCGCTCATGTCCGGTCTCGACGGCTTCGAGGATGGCCATATCAGGCCCTTTCCGTGAGTCGCTCGGCCAGCACAGCCCTCAGTGAATCGTACTCCGGCTTGATGCGCCCATTGATGATCGCCAGCCGCTCGTCGAACGGCACGAACGCGCTCTTCATGGCATTGACGGCGAACCACTGAAGGTCGTCGAGGCCATAGCCGAAGGCCTCGCTCAGCAGCTCCATCTCGTGGGTCATCGAGGTATCCGACATCAACCGGTTGTCCGTGTTGACGGTGACGCGGAATCCCAGCCGACGCAGCAGCCCGATGGGGTGGTGATCGATGCTCTCGGCCGCGCCAGTCTGCACATTGGAGGACGGACACATCTCGAGCGGGATCCGGCAGTCGCGCACATACGCGGCCAGCCGGCCCAGGATCGGCTCGCCATCGGGTGCGATCTCGATGTCGTCGACGATGCGAACCCCATGGCCCAGCCGGTCGGCACCACACCACTGCAGCGCCTCCCAGATGCTTGGCAGTCCGAACGCCTCGCCCGCGTGAATGGTGAAGTGCGCGTTCTCGCGGCGCAGGTACTCGAACGCGTCGAGGTGCCGCGTGGGCGGGAAGCCCGCCTCGGCTCCGGCGATGTCGAAGCCCACAACTCCCTGGTCGCGATACTCGACGGCGAGCTCGGCGATACGCCGGGAATGGGTGGCAGTGCGGATCGCCGTCAGCAGGACGCCGATGCGGATGGGGTTGCCGGCTGACTCGGCAAGCCGTTGGCCCTCCGCGAAGCCCGCGAGCACCTCCTCGACGATCTGGTGCTCGTCGAGTCCCTTCTCGATGTGCAGTTCGGGTGCGAAGCGCACCTCGGCGTAGACCACGCCGTCGGCAGCCAGATCCTCGGCCGCCTCCCTCGCCACCCGGCGCAGGGCATCGGCCGTCTGAGTCACGGCCACCGTGTGGGCGAAGGTCTCCAGGTACCGCTCGAGGGACCCGGACGACGCTGCCTCGACGAACCAGGTCCGCAGCTCCTCGGGATCGGTGCTGGGCAGGCCGTCATAGCCATCGGTGCGCGCGAGGTCGATGATCGTCTCCGGCCGAAGCCCACCGTCGAGATGGTCGTGCAGGAGGACCTTGGGTGCGCGCCTGACGAGGTCGGACGGGACGGGGGCGTACGAGCCAGCATCGGAAACCATCCCCCGAACCTACCGGCCCGGAGCGCCCCTCCTCCCCCTTCCCCGCCACCTCAGTACGATCGCATGTGACCAGCATCGTTTTCGGCCTCCTGACAGCCGTCTTCTTCGCGACCAGCGCCCTGTGCAGCTCACGCGCCGTCAAGATCATCGGCTCCTGGTCAGCGGTCGCCTGGGCCATGCTGGTCGGGCTGCTGGTCACCCTGCCCTTCCTGTTCGCCTCCGGAGTCCCCGCCGCGGTGGGCGAGAACATCGGCTGGATGCTTGTCACGGGTTTGGGGAACGCCACGGCCCTGGTCCTTGCCGGGCTCGCCTTCCGGGTCGGGAAGGTCGGCGTCATCACCCCGATCCTGGCCACCGAGGGTGCCATCTCGGCCGTCATCGCCTCGCTGCTCGGCGAGAGCATCGCGCCGATCGTCGCGTTCCTGCTGTTCGTGATCGTCATCGGAATCGTGATCTCCGCCATCGCGCCGGATCCCGAGCCGCTCGATCACGAGCGCCCGGCCCTGGCCGTCGCCCTCGCCACCGCAGGCGCCGTGGCCTTCGGAATCTCGCTGTTCACGGCGGGGCATCTCAGCGGCGACCTGCCCATCTCCTGGGTGCTGCTGCCGGCCCGACTGGTCGGCGTCGTCGCCCTGACCATCCCGCTGGCCCTGACCCGCAACCTGCGCATCACCCGGGGCACCGTCCCCCTCGTCATCGCCATGGGCCTGGCCGAGGTGATCGGCTTCACCTGCTTCGCCATCGGTGCCCAGTACGAGGTGGCCATCACCTCCGTGCTGGCATCCCAGTTCGCACCGATCGCCGCCGTCATGGCGTACGTGCTGTTCCGCGAGAAGCTCGGCCGGCTGCAGATCACCGGTGTGGCGATCCTGGTGGTCGGGGTCGCGGCCCTCAGCATCGCCAGCTAGCGAGGGCTCCGGATAATCCGGCTTCACCGGCCACGATCCCCTACTTTTTCCCCCATGAACCTGACCCGTGGTCTGTCTGCTGCCGCTGTCGTCATCGCCTTTGCCGCGTGCCTCAACCCCGCGGCACATGCCGCGAACCTGCCTGGTGACCCGTGTTCCACCGCAGGGCAGGTCGTCGCCCTCGGCGCCGGCTCAATCGAGTGCGTCGGGGGCACCTGGCAGCCCAGTTCCAAGCAGCCCGGCACGGGCGGTCCTAGCGGCGCGGGCGCCGGAACTTCGATCGTCGCCTCCCTGCACAACTTCACGACGGTCGGACCGGTCCTGACGCAGACCACATTCGGCTCGTCCGGCAGGCAGGTGGCCGACCCGTCCGCGCTGCGTCTGGCAAACGGCCGGATCCGGGTCTTCTCCTGGGTGAACCCCGTGGGTATCCGCAGCGCCACATCAACCAACGCTGCGGGCACCACATTCGTCGTCGACACCTCGATCCCAATCCCCTGGACGATGGGCGGCCAACCCCGCATAGTCCGGGTGGACGCGAAGACGGTCCGCCTGTTCTACGCCGCCGGCGGGAACATCAACGCGGCGGTCAGTGCCGACGAGGGCCTGACCTTCACCGATGAGGGGCCGGTCATCACCACGGCCCAGGCCGGCTTCGAACCCGGCACGCTGTCCCTTGTGAAGCAGAAGGGGCAGTACCGCGCCTACTTCTCCAACCTGGAGAAGCCCGGCGAGCGCACCACGCGAATCATGCGCACGGCAACAAGCACCGACATGCTGCACTGGACGATGGGCCCGACCCTTACAACCGAGGGCTCCCATCCGTTCGCCCTGATCGACAAGGCCGGGAAGATCGCGATCTACTACGCAGCCGACCGCGGTTCCAGCTACGGACTGTTCGTCTCGACAAGCCGCAACGGGATCTCGTTCAGCAAGGAGAAACTGGTGATCGCGGGCGCCGCCGATGCCGACATCATCGCTGCCGGCAAGGCAAAGTGGCTGATGTACTACGGGACCGAGGTCTCGACGGATATCGGCTTCGGGGTGTTCCTGGCGCGCAGCCGAGGCAATGCGATCCCTTAGGCAGGCAACTCGCAGGCGGAGCTACTCCTCGGGAGGGCGGTCGTACTCGTCGTCGTCATCGCGATGGACGAGGTTCCCGTGGAACGCCGGCATGCAGACGGCGATATAGCGCGCCCCATCCTTGGTCGTGTAACGCACCCGCTCGCCGGCACGCGTGATGACGGCCTGTCCGGCCCGGACATGCGTGACGCCGTCGTCGTGCTCGACATCGATGGCGCCTTCCAGCACGACGGTGTACTCGTCGAACTCCGGCTGCTGCGCCGGCTCATCCCAGCCGGCAGGTGCGAGCATCTGCGCGATGGAGATGTGGTCGTCGCCGCTGGATGCGTTGCCGACATACTCCTCGATGATCTTGCCGCCGGGCACGGGAATCATTGCGGGCGCTGGGACGAACTCAGGCATGTCAGCCTCCAGGCTGGTTGAGGTTCATGGCGCTACGAGGTGCCATTCCCGCCGCGGAATACAGGTCGTCGATCATCTGCATCGTGATGACGGCATCGTCGGCGTCGGTGGCCATCGGCTCGCCATCGCGGATCAGCCTCCCGAATGCCTCCAGCTGGTACGTGTAGCTCGTGCGGGCGCCCATCTGCTCTACCCGCTGCTTGGTGCCGACCGTGATGATGATGCGGTCGTCGAGGTGCGGCTGCAGGAAGGCCGGGGCATACGCCTCACCCTTGGACCCGACGAGGCGCAGCGAGAAGTCGAGAACACCATGGGTCATGCTCGACTCGAGGGTTGCGCTCAAGCCGTTCGGGTACACCAGGTCGGCGTTCAGCCAGGCATCCACCCCCGGATGCTCAGGGATCTCCCCACCTGCCGCACGCACGATCGTCGGCTCGCCGCCGGCGAAAACCGACATGTCGCGGATGGCATGCACGGCGTAGCAGCCCACGTCCATCAGGCCGCCACCGGCAAGCGCGGCCTCCCATCGCGGATCCCCGGCGGTCGGCGGCGGCATGAGCATGCGCGCCTCGATATGAGTGAGTTCACCGATCTCGCCATCGCCCGCCAGCTCGATCATGCGCTGCATCAGCGGGTGGTAGCGGTAGTGGAAGGCCTCGACGCAGTGGACTCCCGCAGCGGCAGCGGCATCGCGCACGACGCGTGCCTCAGCAGCGTTGCTCGCGTATGGCTTCTCGCTGAGGACGTGCTTGCCGGCAGCGATCGCCGCGAGGTTCCAAGGGCCGTGCAGACCGTTTGCCAGCGGGTTGTAGACCGCCTCGACCTCGGGATCCTCGATCACGGCCTGGTAGCTCTCCAACACCCGCTCGATGCCATGCTCGAGGGCGAATGCTTCGGCCCGAGTGCGATGACGTGCGGAAACGGCGACGAGCCGGTCACCGGTGATGTGCGCCGGCTCGATGATCGCGATGCCGCTGATACGAGCGGCTCCCAGGAGCCCGAGCCGCAGGGGTTCCATCCGAATATCAGGCTTTGGCCAGGCCGAAGACGGCGTACAGCCCCGCACCGAACAGCAGAACACCGGCCGCTGCGGCCGAGGTGGTGTCGCCGTTGTTCATCAGGCCGATGCCGTAAGTCACCAGACCGCAGATGAATGGCGTTGTCTTCCTTCGGCGCTAGGTGAGTCGGTCGATGACCAGGGGCAGTCGATCAATCCTAGAGCCGACCGGGCTGACGATGACGGCCCCGGTCAGCGCCTCACGCGCCAAAGGGAATCTCAGGGGCTCGTCGGTCAGCAGCGTCAGGAGCGGATCCCCGGCAGCGACGACGTCGCCCGGCTTGGCATGCATCATGATCCCTGCCCCTGCCGACACCGGATCCTCCTTGCGCGCCCGTCCAGCACCCAGCCGCCAGGCAGCGACACCGATGCTCAGCGCGTCCGTTCGCGTGACCACCCCGCCGACATCCGCCCGGATGGTCTCGCTCTCCCGGGCCGTCGGGAGCGCAGCATCGGGATCGCCGCCCTGCGCCTGGATCATCCGGCGCCACGCATCCATGGCCCGGCCGTCCGCCAGGACCGTTGCCGGGTCAATGTCGATGCCGGCC
>JAPLBU010000249.1 GCA_026392575.1 Actinomycetota bacterium
ACCCGGCACCGTGGCGCTGTCAGTCGTGCCACTGAGCGCAAGGTAGCCGCTCGTGCCCTGCGCGTTGATCGCGTAGACGCGGTACCAGCGGCTCACCCCATTACCCAGACCCGTATCCGCATACGACAGGCCGGGCTGCGTGGTCACCAGCGTCGTGAACCCCGCCGAGTCCGATACGTCCGACACATCGATCCGGTACCCGGTCAGGGGGTCCCCACCATCAGACACCGGAGCCGTCCACCCGAGGTCGATGCTTCCGGCACCACCGGTCGCCGAACCCGACGCCGGCGCACCCGGCACAGTGTTGGAGCCCGGAGCAGGATCAGTGGTGGCCGTTGCCTCGTAGTACGTCGCACTCGTCCCGATCATGTTGATCGCATAGACCCGGTAGTAGCGGGTAGCACTGTCGGCCAACGACGAGTCGGCGTACGTCAGGCCGGGCTGGGCCACCACCAGCGTCGTGAACCCGCTCGAAGCGTCCGTGTCCGACACATCGATCCGATAGCCCGTGACACCGCTCCCGCCATCGGATGCCGGAGCGGACCACGCGAGGTCGATCTTCGACGCACCGCCCGTCGCGGACAGACCCAACGGTGCACCGGGGGCGGTCGCGACGGTGATCTCGAAGCTGAGGAGGCCAACGGTGAACTGGACGGCAGCAGCCTGGACAGTCGAGGGAGCTCTGAACGTGACGCTGTCGTAGTTCCCATCGCTGGCGGTCTGACCCACGCCTAGGTAGCTCATTCCTACCGACGGGAGGAAGTGCAGGTCGACGGTGCCGACACCGAAGTACCCCGATGCTGGCACGGAAGCTGTCCTGCAGGTGGCGTAGTCCAGGCTGACGGTCAGTACCTGGTTCGGGGCCAGGGTGTACGGCTGCGTCGCAACGGAATCGCACGCAAGCGTCGGTACTGGTACTGCGTTGGCGCCGGGCGCCACCGCCAGGGAGATCCCGCCGCCGATCAGCATCGCCACGGTGGTCACGAGAGCCAGCCCGCGCCTGTGCAGGGATCCGGATCGGTGTGCGATGTGGCGATGACTCATGCGGTGCTCCCTAGGAATGAGCGGACCGCACTGCCCGCACAGATCCCGATCGGCTGAGCCGAATCCGCGGCCTCCCACCGTGGCTACGCCGTACCGTCGATCCCCATGCAGCAACAAGTGCGGCTAATCAGATGACAATGAAGGCCAGCCTTCGCTTTGTAAAATGAGGCATAGGGTTTTCCCTAGGTGACTGATCTGGCCCCTCACAAGCCGATGGGCCCGCCTCCCCCAGCGGAGAGACGGGCCCCATCGGACGAGCTGTCGACTATCGGACACGGTACGTCCGGGTCGCCTGGTACGCGCTGTACGCACTCGACGGAGCGGCAGCCTTGCCGACCACCGTGCACGTGCCCGGCTTCAGCATCGTCGCCACCGAACGACCACGAACGGTCGACACCGAGCAGATCCCCTGAGACGCCTTGGCGGGACTCCAGCGGACCGTGACTCCAGCGTTCGTCTTAACCGGCTTAGCAGCCAGCACCAGCACATCGCCCACCGCGACCCGGCCACCCGCGGGCACCGCGATCTGCGCCTTCTGCGGAGTCGGCACGCCGCCGTAGATGATCCGGTAGGCGGTAGACCCCTTCAACGTGAGGTCGTCATCCAACACAGAGACCGTCTTTCCAACGGCCAGTGGCGTGCCAGCGCCGTCCACACTCTGAAGGACGGTCTTCACCGGACGCCCCCACTCGCTGACACCTACATACCAGTCACCCGTGAAGATCCACGTTGCACCCGCGAAGTCGGTACGGAACACGGGACCGGGTCCCGCCCAGTCGAGATACCCGTCCGCCGTGGCTGCGGTGGGGGCAGGAATCCACGGGGCGTTCAGGTTGAACATCTCCCAGTCCGACGTGCAGGCTGGGCCGAACGTGAACTCCAGTCCGTCACCGGGCTTTCCGTAGACCGTGACGTCTCTGTCGCAGTTGATGACATAGGAGGACGCGATCGGAGCGGACGTCGTCACCCGGTTGGACGGAACGGACGGTGCCGACGTTTCCGTCGCGTTCGTCGCCGTCACCGTGAACGTGTACCGGGTGCCTGGCGCCAGTCCCGTAACGCGGACCGGTCCACCGGCAGCCCCGGACAGTGTCCCGGTCACCTTTCCTGGGCTCGACGTCACCGTGTAGCCGGTGATCGCCGAGGCGCCAGCCGACGCAGGTGAATCGAACGTCACAACTGCGGTCGTGGCACCTGTGAGGCTGGCTGACACATTCAGTGGGGCGGAAGGAGCGGAGGGGGTCGTGTCGAAGTTGATCCAGAAGCGCTGGCCAGAGTTGGCATCCGTCAGATTCGCGACGTGGACCCCTGTGGTCAGCGGCGCCGTGGCCGAGGCCGTCGGCGCAACGGCCAGCGACACCCCACCCGCGACCATCACTACTGCCGTTGTGGCGGCCAGCAATTTCCGAATTCCCATTCCCTGTGTCCTCACGTCGGGTCCACCCGCTAGTCCGTGCGGCAGGCAACTCACTGATGCTGAAGGCCAGCGTGCGCTTTGTAAATCGAGGCATAGGGTTTTCCCTACCTGACCGTCGCGCCCCCTCACAAGCCGATGGGCCCGTCTCCCCCAGCGGGGAGACGGGCCCATCGATCGAGCTAGCGACTAGCGGACGCGGTACGTCCGGGTTGTCTGGAAGGCGGCGTACGCACCCGACGGAGCGGCAGCGTTGCCGACCACCGTGCACGTGCCCGGCTTCAGCATCGTCGCCACCGCACGACCACCAGTCGTTGCGACGGAGCAGACACCGGCCGAGGCCTTCGTCCGACTCCACCGCACCGTCACGCCCGCATCCGTCTTCACGGCCTTGGCTGCCAGCACCACACGGCTGCCTGCCGTGAACCGACCGCTCACCGGAGCGGTGATGCGGGCCGTCTGGGCCTTGGCCGCTGTCGACGCCTGGAGCGGCGCCACCACGGTCACACCCAGCTCCAGGGTCAGCGACTGACCCGACGGGGTCGTGCCGATCGCCTCGAGCGTGTGATTGCCCGTGGGGATGTTCTCCGGCATCGGCACCTCGCCGATGAGCTCGCCCTTGGCGTTCACCGGCACCGTACCCAGCAGGATCGGGTCGGAGTGCAGGTAGAGCACAACCGTGCTCTTCGGGTCGAAGCCCGTACCACCGATAACCGTTCCGCCGCCCTGATTGACCACCAGGGAGCCGTCGGCCGCGAGCTTGATCGGAGTGCCATCACTCGTCACCGACGCGAGGACGAACGACACCCCGGCACCCGTCACAACCAGGCCCGCACCGTTCGCGGCCTTCGTGATCACGACCGGCGTCTCGACACCGTTGATGATGATGCTGCCCTCACCGGGCTGCAGCGTCGTCGGCGGCACTACCGGAGTGGTCGACGCAGGAGTCGTGTCCGGGGTCGACGTGCCGCCGCCACCCGGGGTGGGCGGTGTCGGCGGCGCGTTGACGGCGATGCGTATGGTGAAGCTGGTGCCGTTGCGTACTCCCGTGCCGACCGCGAACTGGCTGGTCATCGGTTCAGCCTGCTGAGGAGCCGTGTAGACGATCTGCGTCCACGGATTCGAGGTGACGTCGGGGTCCTGCGAGGCGCCTGCACCGGGGTTGCTCGGGCTCAACTCGACAGAGCCACCGTCCAAGGTCTTGACGGACAGGCCGGCACCGAAATAGCCGACATACGTAACTGGATTAGTGCCTGGGTCCGGTGTCAGCGACGCACTTGCGCAGGAACCTGGGACCGTAAGCCGCGGCACGAGATCAAGAGTCAACGTCTGCCCGGCATCCACGGTGAAGTCGAGTATGTGCGCTCCCCCAATGCTGCAGTTCAGCTGGTAGTTGTCACTAGCCAGCCCGCCCACCCTGTCGAGCCCGATGTTGCTGGGTCCAACTTCGTTGACAGCGAACACGCGGTACCACCGGTACGTGCCGTTGGGCAGCACATCGACGTAGGAGGTCGCCTCCGGTCCAATGGGCGTCGGGGGGTTCAGGGGAAGCCACGAACTCGGGTCGTACACAGGCGAGACGTCGGAGTACTCAATTCCGTACCCCGAGAGTGCGGCTCCGCCGTCATAGCCAGGTGCCGACCACGCCAAGGAGATCTGACCATCACTGCCAGTCGCTGACACACCGACGGGAGCCCCGGGCGCACACGGGCAGGTGGTGATGGCATCAACCGTGTAGTTGGACCAGGCGGACGCGCCTGCATCACTGACCGCCCGCACCCTGAACGTGTACGAGGTACCCGGTTGAAGACCCGAGACCGTGGCTGTCATCGTGCTATCAGACAACCCCTGACTCAGCGTCCCGGTACCCCCGGCCGGGTTGGATTGGATCTCGTACCGGGTCACAGGAGGAGACACCACCGGCGAACCCGTGAACCACACCTGCGCGGTCGTCGTCGTCAAGGGCATCGCGAATTGGGCCACCGGTGCTTCTGGAACGGATGTCGCGCAACTGGCAGCCAAGGTCGCATTCCCTGAGTCGACGCCATAAGAAACCGTCGTGATGGTATTGGCAGCGAAGAGGTAGGTGACCGATCCAGGGAAGGAATGCGACTCAACGACCGAGCCCGCAGGGACCTGGAGATATACCGACGTCGGAGTTCCCGCTGATGTTGGGCTGGCGGCCGAGACCGTCACCCGTTCGCCCGCGAAGTACTGGCGGGAGGGGATGTCTATTCGGGTCCGCTCGACCGATCCCACCGCCAGGATCGTCGCGCACCCGGATATCTCAGTGCTGGCACCGGCTAGCGCCGACGGATCAACGAGCGGCTGGGGGTTCCAGGTCGCACGCGCCTTAACGAAGTACACGCGGTTTACATTCGGCGCCAGGCCACTATCGGTCATCGACGTGGAAGCCGTGCAGCGAAGAAACGTGTCGGGGACCGTCAGATAATTCTCCGTGTAGTAGACGCAGTAGCTGAATACCGAGCCGGGGTTTACCAACGGGGGGCTCCAGGTCAGATCGATCTTGCCCACTCCACCCGTTGCGACGAGGTTCTGCGGCGGCCCCGGAACGAGGGTGTCATCCACGGTGAAATTGAAGGTGTAGCTCACCTGGGTATTCGGGTTGGCGGGATCTAGCCCGACCGTGAACTGCTCCGACCCCGTCGCAAGACCTGCGTTGAAGGTGACTCCGCTAAAGCCGGCGGGGTCCGCTACTCCGTTTCCTGGAGAGAGCGGAAGCGGCGCCAGCGGATTCGGGGTGAGGTCCAAATAGACGGCAATATTCGTCGCTTTGACGGACTTGCACGTGGCAGGATCGAAATAGAACGTCATGCTTTGGCCCGGTGCCACCGTGTAGCTCTCAACCTGCGGCGATCCGGAGCACACTCGCGGGGGCACGGCAGAGGCCGCCGGAGCATTCGCCACGGCCACTCCCGTCGCGATCATCGCGACACTGGCAATCATGGACATCGCGCGCACGCGCAGCGATGTCCGTCGATTCGAAGTGGCACGTGTACTCATGGGGCTCCCTAGGAATGAGCGAAATGCGCTCCGTCCGCAGGCAGAACTCGATCGACGGTTCCGGGCCCACGGCGTTCCTAGGCACCGGTTCCCGTACGTCTCTCGGCCTGCCTGCGGACGGAGCAACGGTGAACGAGTGCCACAGTGAAGGGCAACCTTGCCTAAGTAAAATGAGGCATAGGGTTTTCCCTAGGTCGCCTCTAAGACTGTGGGCCGCTAGGCGCGGATGCGCAGGCTCAGCGTCGTGCCGGAGTCGGCCGGGGTGAGGCTCCAGTCGCCGCCCGTGGCGGCATCCAGCCAGGTGAGTCCCAGGCCCG
>JAPLBU010000416.1:0-8216 GCA_026392575.1 Actinomycetota bacterium
GGAGCACCCGCAGCGCGGGGCGATCGGGCCGGCGTCGTTCATCCCCGTCGCCGAGAAGTCCGGGCTGATCAAGGAGATCGGCGACTGGGTGTTCAGCGAGGTTCTCTCGATGACGGTCAAGACCCGGCTTCTCGTGCCGGACTTCGAGATCGGCTTCAACATGTCACCGGTCGAGGTGGCCGACGACGCTGGACTGCACGACCGCCGGCTCCAGTTGATGCGCGACCAGGACGTTCCCGGCTCCGCCCTCGTCGTCGAGATCACCGAGGGATTGCTGCTCGACAGGAGCGAGACCGTCATCACGAATCTGGATGCCTATCGAACTGCCGGAATCCAACTTGCCATCGATGACTTCGGCACCGGCTACTCCTCTCTCGCCTACCTCCAGGGACTCGATGTCGATTACCTGAAGATCGATCAGTCATTCGTCAATGGGATAACGGCGAGCGGCGAGAACCTCGCGTTGTGCGAAGCCATCATCGAGATGGCCCACAAACTCGGCTTGCGGGTCATTGCCGAGGGCATCGAGACGGAGCCCCAGCGGGATCTGCTCGCGGCCGCCTCCTGCGACTTCGGCCAGGGCTACCTGCTGTCACGGCCCGTGGCGGCCGACGCCTTCCTGTCGCTGCTCCAGAGCAACACGCACGCCACCGAGCCGGAATCGCCTGATTTGCCCGCCTGATTCCGCCGGTTTGCTAGTTCGCTGTTACGGTTGCCAAGCCAGTCCATCCGGCGACTTGGCCTGACCACCGTGCTCCGGCACCCACAGAACGCAGAGGGTTGCCCGTGGCCACTGAGCTCTCCCCCGCCGCCTCGCCCACCACACCGATGGCGACCCACGCACCCGGCCCCCTCTCCCGGACGATCCTCGGCACCTTCGTCGCCGTACCCCTCGCGGCCGTCATCATCGGCGTGCCCATCGCCCTCGTGCACGGCTGGGTGAGCATCCTGGACCTCGTGATGCTGGTCGTCATCTACGTCGTCGGGGTCCACGGCATCACCATCGGGTACCACCGGCTCTTCACTCACGACGCCTTCACGACAAGCCGCACGATGCGCGCGATCCTCGCCCTCGCGGGCAGCCTCGCCGTCGAGGGGCGCGTTGTCGACTGGGTCGCCGACCACAGAAAGCATCACCAGTACTCAGACGCCGACGGCGACCCGCACTCTCCGTGGCAGTACGGCCCAGGAACCTGGGGGCTGACGCGCGGCTTCATCCACGCACATGTCGGCTGGCTCTTCACGTACACCGGAACCGACACCGCGAAGTATGCGCCCGACCTCATCGCTGACCGCGCGGTTGATCGCATCTCCCGACTGTGGCCCCTGATCGCGATCATCAGCATGGCCGTTCCCACCGCGATCGGCTACGCGGTCGACGGCTGGGTTGGGGCAGCGCAGGCCTTCTTCTGGGTGACCCTCGTGCGCATCGCCCTGGTCCACCACATGACGTGGTCGATCAACTCCGTGTGCCACATCTGGGGCAAGCGCCCGTTCGCCACCCGTGACCGAAGTGCAAACGTCGCCTGGCTGGCTCCCATCTCGGGGGGCGAGTCGTGGCACAGCTACCACCATGCCGATCCCAGCAGCGCACGTCACGGGGTCCTGCGCTGGCAACTGGACACGTCAGCCATGGTGATCCGACTCCTTGAGCGCCTTGGGCTCGTGACCGGTGTCAAGTGGCCGACTCCGGAGCGCATCGAGCGCAAGCAGGTGAAGACCGCAGACGCAGCCGTCTGACTGCGTCAACACGCCCCAACCATTCGTTGTCGACCCACCCCGTCGTGCCTGCAGCCCTGAGCCACCTTGTGCCCGTACCGTCGAATCCAGACGGGAGCAGGAATGCGAGCGGGACGAATCACGACAGCGGTGGTGGCCGGGCTGATCCTTGTCATCGCAACCCCAGCCATCGCAACCCCGGCGACCTCGTCACCTGACGGCCGTGAGCGAGCACTCCCCGCCACTCGCCCCGCGGTCACCGCCGACAGCGCCCTCGCCACCCTCGATGTCAAGGGCCGCGCACCAAAGACCGGCTACAGCCGCGACGCCTTCGGCCCGGAGTGGAAGGACGTCGACGGAAACGGCTGCGATACCCGCAATGACATCCTGAATCGCGACCTCAAGCGCACGCGAGTGACGGGCGGCTGCGAGGTGCAGTCGGGCGTCCTGTCCCCCGACCCGTACACGGGCCAGACGAATGTGTACGTCCACGGCCACTCGACCGTCGACATCGACCATGTTGTGTCGCTGTCGGATGCCTGGCAGAAGGGCGCCTTTCGCTGGACGGAGCTTCGTCGCACCAGCTTCGCCAACGACCCTCTCAACCTGCTCGCCGTCGACTACTCGGCCAACCGGCAGAAGGGCGACGGGGATGCGGCCACCTGGCTGCCATCGAACCGCGGCTACTGGTGCCCGTTCACTGGTGCCGTCTGGCTCCTGACCCGGCTAGGGATTCTCTGCCGGACACGTCACTCGCCGGGGATCAGTGCCTCTATATCAGAAACCTTCTGCACGAGCCTCAGCGAGTCTGGGATTCGTCGGAACCCGAAATGCTCGTAGAAAGTCGCGGCCCGATCATCACGCGCGTCTACAACGACGAAGCGCGCGGCCACCGTCCTCGTCGCGATCGCGATCCTCGTGAGGGCGTCGGCCAGCAGAGCTGCGCCCATTCCCCTGCCCTGCAGGCGGGCATCCAGGGCGAGTCGAGCGAGCAGGATTGCTGGGATCTCCGACGGACTGCCATGGCCAACACTGGACGGCAGTGTTGAGCGGACTAATCGATGCCCGGCCAGGCTGTAATAGCCAAGAACCTGGTCGACGCGCTGCGACCCAACCCAGACGAACGTGCGGGCCACTCGGCGGGCTTCCGCGCCTGCGGCCTGCTCGCGCAGCCAGATATCCAACTCGGGCGAACCCGAGTCGAGTGAGTCAACATCGTGACGCTCCATGTCCAGAGCCTCGCTGTGGAAGACCATGTTCAGCGGCGTGGCGGATTCGGCGCACGTCCGAGAGCCCGCGCCAGTGCCGGGTTGGGCTCGGCGGGGCTATCCAAGCTGGCCAGCAGATCGTCGAAGAAGTCAGCGGGCACGAGTGTCTGGAGTTCGTACTCGGCGAGCACCCGAGCGGTGCGCTCCTCAACGGCCGACCGCACGAAGTCACTGACCGGAACCTGCGCAAGCGCCGCGGCCCGTTCAAGCCGAGCCTTGCTGTCGGGGTGTACCCGGACCTCAAGCCGTGATGTGACTGCCATGGGATCCCTTCTGATGTACGGACAATTGTACGTACATGCTTACCCTTCGTCAAGGGCGGGTACGGGAACCCCGCGGCTCCTACGCTGCGGGTATGGCTGCCACCCCGGAATCGACGAGCGTCCGTCTGGACGCCTGGGTCTGGGCCGTCCGCATCTATCCGACGAGGTCGGCAGCGAGCACCGCGTGCAAGGCCGGGCATGTGCGGATCAACGGAGTAGGTGCCAAGGCCGCCCATCCGGTGCGCCTCGGCGACACGGTGCGGGCCCGCACGATCGGCGGCGAGCGCACGGTCATCGTCACCGGCCTGATCGCCAAGCGGGTGAGCGCGACGATTGCTGTGCAGCAGTACGACGACCGGACTCCCCCACCGCCGCCCAAAGGCGAGGCGCCCGCTCCGGTCGTGCGCGAACGCGGCGCTGGCCGGCCAACGAAGCGCGACCGCCGCCAGGTCGAGCGGCTGCGCGGACGCTAGTCGGCGAGCATTCCATCAATCACCAGGTCGTGCCACGCGCCTGATCGTCTCGCTCAACTCCGTCAACGGGCTGCGGGGTAGCCACTCGAGCGCGCATGGGTGGCACGAGATGATGCACCCATGAGCGCAACCGTGCAGGCCAAGGGCGTGTCGGCCGGCCACGGAGATCGCGAACTGTTCGCCGGCCTCGACCTCGTCGTCGCACCCGGCGATGTCATCGGGCTGGTCGGCCCGAACGGTGCCGGCAAGACGACGCTGCTTCGCATGCTCGCCGGCGTGCGCGCGCCGGACGCCGGCACGATCACTGTCTCCCCTCCGGCCGCCCACATCGGCTACCTCACGCAGGAGCCCGAGACGGCCGACGACGAGACCGTGCGCGAACACCTCGCGCGACGCACGGGCGTGCACGATGCCCAGATGGAGTTCGACCGGCAGTCCGCAGCGCTCGCTGAGGATCACGAGCTGGCTGCTGACGCATACTCCGCGGCACTCGAGGACTGGCTCGCACTCGGCGCCGCTGACTTCGACGAACGGGTCGCCGAGGTCGTCGATGACATCGGCCTCGATGTCGATCTCGATATCCCGATGTCTGCGCTGTCGGGCGGACAGGCCGCCCGCGTCGGTCTCGCGGCGCTGCTTCTCTCGCGTTTCGATGCGTATCTGCTCGACGAGCCGACGAACAACCTGGACAACGAGGGTCTGGACCTGCTCGAGGACTTCGTCGATGGCCTGGAGGCGCCCGTCGTCGTCGTGAGCCACGACCGCGAGTTCCTCGCCCGCACCGTGACGTCGGTCGTCGAGATCGACCGCAGCCTGCAGCGGATCACGACCTACGGCGGCGGCTACGAGGCCTACCTTGACGAGCGATCAGTGGCCCGCCGTCAGGCCCGCCTTGACTACGAGCAGTACGCGGGCCGCCGCTCGGAGCTCGAGGCGCGGGCGCGCATGCAGCGGGCCTGGATGGAGAAGGGCGTCAAGAACGCACGCCGCAAGCGCAAGGACAACGACAAGATCGGGCGCAAGTTCCGAAGCGAGGCCACTGAGAAGCAGGCCGCGAAGGCCCGACAGAGCGAGCGCATGATCGAGCGGCTCGACGTGGTCGAGGAGCCGCGCAAGGAATGGCAGCTGCAGTTCAGTATCGCCGCAGCACCGCGCTCCGGCGAGGTCGTTGTCGTTGCGCGCGCCGCCAGCGTCAGCCGTGGCGACTTCACGCTCGGCCCCATCGACGTGCAGTTGACGCTGCGCGACCGGGTGGCTGTCACCGGCCCGAACGGCGCCGGCAAGACCACCCTGCTCGCGCTCCTGCTCGGTCGCATTCCTCCGACGACCGGGCAGGTGTCCCTCGGCTCAGGGGTTGTCGTCGGCGAGGTCGATCAGGCTCGAGCACTGTTCGAGGGCGACGATGCCCTCGCCGACGCCTTCTCCCGCGAGGTGCCCGACTGGCCGACCGCCGACGTGCGGACCCTGCTCGCGAAGTTCGGGATCGGGCCACACCAGGCATTCCGGCCGGCGTCGTCGCTCTCCCCCGGTGAGCGCACCCGGGCGGCGCTCGCGCTGCTGCAGGCGCGCGGCGTGAACCTGCTCGTCCTCGACGAGCCTACGAACCATCTCGACCTGCCCGCCATCGAGCAGCTCGAGGAGGCGCTGGAGTCCTTCGACGGCACCGTGCTACTCGTGACGCACGACCGGCGCATGCTCGACACCGTGCGACTGACCCGGCGCTGGCATGTCGAGGACGGTCAGGTCACCGAGGTCTCCGCCGGCTGATTGGACCAGCCGAATGTCCGCCCCACCCGATGCTGCGTCACTCGTGGCTGCTCCGCGTCCGAAATGTCCAGCCACGTGTGACGCAGCTGCGGCGGTGCGGGTGGAGAGCAATGCAGCGATCAGCTCGACGCTGCACACGACCGTCGGCGTAATGAGTGCCATGTAAAGCCAGTACTGCGGACTGAACTTCGCCGTGACCGCCGCGATGGCGAAGATGAGACCGATCACGTAGATCACCACCAGGGAGTCCACCCGCAGCACGATGACGCCCAGGACGACCATGCCCAGCAGAGTGCCCACGACCCGCTCTATCGTGCGCCGCACCGTGCCGACGTCACCAACCTGCGTCAGCACGAGGATCGTCGCAATCAGCCAGGCCCCGGCCGTCTGCTTCGGATGCTGGAGGACGAGGAACGTCGACACAGAGGCCAGAACAATGATGGTCACGGTGTACGGGAGGGCCTCGTGCCGCGTATGCGGCTTGGGTGCGGGCAGGTGAACCTTGCGCAGAGCGAACGGCAGGACGAGTACGGGAACGATCGCCCCGGCGAAGAAGGTCACCGCCATCCATCCGAGATACGTGCCGTCGAGGCGATCGACCGTGTGCTGGGGGCCCCAGAAGGGCGGGTCGATGATCATCCAGGCCATGAAGATCGGCACCAGGAGGGTCGCTCGATCGAGGCCAAATCGCGACATGCGTCCGACGACCAGACACATGATCGCCATCAGCGCAGCCCCCGTGATCGGCGTCGATCCCGCCACGATGGCCACCGGGGTGAGTAGCGCCATGACGAACGCCGCCGCGACTTCGACGCCACCGACCCAGACTGCCGTCACGCCGGCGATGCTGGCCGCCGTCGCCCAGGTCGTCGCTGACTCCTTGGTGATCCCGTACAGGATGAGAGTCGGGATCATGCCGAGCAGGATCAGGGCCGTGGCTATCGCCACCCGCCTGCCGAGCTTCGCGTAGAGGGGCCGCGCGGTGGCGCTCGTAGCAGCTGCCGGACTCGGTGGATTCGCCATTGGAGAACCCTAGCGACTTCGATGGTCTCGGCACGATAGCGACGGACCATGCATGTCAGCCGGATCGCGCCCCGGCGCAACGACGCCGCAGCCTCGTCAATAGCCTTCCTGCATGAGAATCGCCTTCCGCGCCGCTGCTGTCCTCGTGACCACGTTCGCCCTGATCGCCGTGGCTGCCCCCGCCCAGGCTCAGTCCAACAAGGGCATTACGACCGTGACGGTCTACCACCAGCCGGTCACCACCACGAGTGTCACGGGATCGGGACTCGACACCGTCCGCACCTTCTTCGCTCCGACGGCGGTCAACGGCAAGGCGGCCGACAGCCAGTACCTCACCGGAACTCTCACCACGATCACTCTGGGCATGCCCGGTAATCAAGAGGTGCGCGCGGCAAACCTGATCTTCGTCTTCGGCAGCATCGCGAACCAGCTGGTCGTTGGCGGCGCATCGCTCTACCCGGCTGGGGGTGCCACTCTCGAGGTCGGCGCGAAGATGACCCGACCGGTCATCGGCGGTTCGGGCATCTACGCGGGTGCCGCTGGCGAGGCAATCTCGACCAACCTCGGCGCGAACGGCTGGACGCACGTCTTCAAGATCCGCATCCCGTAGTCGACAGGGTCCGCGCCCTCAACGCCGCAGCGGTCGGTCCTGGAAACCCTCGTCCGGGTCCGCCACGAGCATGTCGTCTGCCCCCGGCTGCGCTGTCGCCTACATGCGAGGAAGGCTCTCGACGCGCACGCATGCGTGACCGGTCCACGCGGCCCTGGCCGCGTCCTCGTCATCGAGCGGATCGGATCGAAACGAGCAGTCGGTGCAGTTGGCGCGGTACTCGATGGCGTCGTCGTCCTGCCAGATGAGATCCATTTTCATCGACATCAGGGAACCCTCCTTATGGTGACTTATCCCACCAAACCGCGTATTGAGGGAATCGGCAAGCCCGCTCGGGTGAACATCCATCGAAGACTGGGCCCATGTTCGAGTTCCCTCAACCGCTCCATATCTGATTCAATTCAGACACATCACCCCGATGTTTCAGCCTGCTCGATTGAGGTGCGAATGACTGCATCGTTGTCGATGCACCTGCTGGTGCGCGACGCTCAGACCTTGGCACACACCCTGCTGTCCGGTGATCCGCGCCGCCTCGCTCACGTGCGTGGCGCCGCGCTGATCGCCGGGATGGCCGCTGGCGCCCTTCGTGTCGATCAGCCCGAGACTCTCGTCGCCGCCGCGTGGCTGCACGACATCGGCTACGCCCCCAGCCTTCGACGCACGGGCTTCCACCCCTTGGACGGCGCAATGTTCCTGGCACGGAAGGGCTGGCCGGATTCCGTGGTGCTACTGGTCGCGCATCATTCGCACGCTGCTGTCCTGGCTCCGTACTACGGGGTCCACCACCACATGTCGCTGCTTGATCACGCACCGGGCAACGGCGACGACATCATCACATTCAGCGACCTGCGCGCCGGCACGAACGGGATGGGCGCTGACCCACGCGACCGGATCGACGACATGCGCCGCCGCCACGCCGACCGCACCTTCGTCCCCAGCGACATCCGTGAGGCTCGATACCGGATGATGCTGACCGCTGCCGCCCGCGTGAACGCCGCCATCAACGGCGCCACCAGGGCCCAGCCCACCCTTATGCGCCAGCCCCCTCGAGCCTCCTGAGCGAAACTCGGCCTTCCGTCTGCGAGAGACTGGT
>JAPLBU010000416.1:8229-13396 GCA_026392575.1 Actinomycetota bacterium
GTCTCGCGCCGCGCGCGGCGGCAACCGTTGCCCAGGAGGTTCCATGGCCCGCAAGAAGATGCCCGCGACTGCACCCAATGATCTGCCCGTCGTGGCGACCCCAAGCGAGATCTGGAAGAACGCCCCGGACGAGCACGACTACCCAGCAGCTCAGTCGTTCCTGTCCCTGCTGACCACGTCGGCGAATGCCAAGAAGATCGCCCAGCAGTTGAAGAAGTCCCCGATTGAGCTGCACCCCGCCAAGGACGTGCTCCGCGCAGCGAACCTGGCCCTGCTCCCGAAGAACGACCCATCGGTCATTCGAGACCTGGCCAAGGTCAAGGCAGGTGACCGACTCTCGCCCGTGCTCATGGTGCGGGGAGACGACGCTAGGGGCATTCGCCCGATCATCGCCGACGGATACCACCGCGTCTGCACGAGTTACCACTTGAGCGAGAACGAGCAGATCCCCTGCCGCCTGATCGACTACCCGAGCGCTCCCGGGAAGAAGTAGTCAACGCTGATCGACAACACGGGTGATCGCCTGCCGTATGCGTGGAATGCCGAGGTGCGGGCATCACGGAATCCGATGACCCGAAGCAGGAATAGTGGCGCCAGCCTCAACCCCGGCGTCAGCATCGCCACAGCACTTACGATGCAGTCCACATGTCCGCCACCGATGATCTGACGAAAGCGCAGGCGCAGTTCGCGGCCGGCCACCTGCGCCGCGCCCTGCGCGCTGGTTGGCTCGCAGCCGAGACCGCCCTTCTCCGCGGCGACGCGGACGTACTGCGAAGCCTCGTCGAACTCGCCACGCAGATCGCCGCAGCTGCAAATGGCGGCGTTGCCAAGGAAGCTTCGCGCCTTGAGTCCTACTGCCGGCACTGTCTTGACGCTTCGGGCGGCAGTGTCGAATCCCGAGCGATCACGGCGCGGCTGTCACGCATCCGGAAGGCCACACGCGCGTGCCCCGACTGCAAGGCGCAGATTCCCGAGGATGCCCGCGTCTGCCAGCACTGCGGCTACCGCGACGACTCCACCGCGCGTCAGGTCCCGTGACAGCGATTCCCGCAATGGGCGCCGGCTATCAACCGTCGTCGGGCACCCGGGTGATCGCGCGGAAGTAGAAGTCCAGCATGGCCGGCAGGGGTGAAGGATCGCGCAGCAGTCGACTGTGCAGCGCAGCACCTTCCCAGCACTCGACAAGCCGCTGTGCCAGAACGGCAGGGTCCTCGGCCACAGTGAGATCCCCTCGGGCTCGCGCCTCGCCCAGCGGCTCCGCGAGGCGACCCGCGATGTAGCCGAGACACCAATCGATCTTCGTCGCAAAGACATCGCTTGCGCCCGAGAGCTCCTGTCCCAGGCCGCCGAGCAGGCAGCCCAGGTAGCCATCGTGCTCGTAGCCCTGACTGACGAGTTCGAAGAATCCGCGGATCCGGTCCAGCGGCGCCCGGGACGAGTCCGACAGACTCGCATCGAGCGCCGCATGGACCCCCGTCATGTATGCATCGACAACCTGAAGTGCGAAGTCTTCCTTGTCGTTGAAGTGGTGATAGAAGGAACCCTTCGGCGCTTGTGCCGCGTCAAGAACGGCCTGCACACCGACACCGTGGTAACCCTGCTCCAGCAGCAGCGTCAGGCCGGCGTCCAGCATCCGCTGCTTGGTTGCCGTCGTCGGCTCCTTATCCACTCACCTTGTCTAGCATGTGGCGGATGACGGCGCTGTGCTGGTCCTGCGGGGAGAACATGATGATTTCCGCATCCTGATCGACGCGGACGTTGTGGCCCGATGGCCAGAAGAACAGATCGCCCTCGTTGACGGTCTCCTCCACACCGGCACCGCTGGTTGTCGTGAGCTGGCCCACGAGAACGTAACCCCAGTGCGGGCACTGACAGGCATCCGACTCGAGGCCGGCGAACAGCGGCGTCGTGTCGACACCCTGCGCCAGCGTGAAGTACTCACAGCTAATGCCACCCATATCGCCCGCGGAGCCGAAGTCCCGATGCTGCCGAATCGTTGCTCCGGGAATGTCCATTTGCACGTCTACGTCCTGCCTGTTGATCCGCACAGCCGCCTCCTCGAATCCCGATGACGCCTAGACCGTATGGTCTAGACCACTTGGTCTAATGGTGGAGGGGATGCCCTCGGCTGTCAAGTGATCCGCGGCAATTCATCGCCGAGTCCCCGTTGCCCACCCGTGCATGCTTCATTGACAGTGAACGACGACGGCCATACCGTCCAGTCCTGTCGCTATTTGACGACCATCTGCCAAGGGCCCAAGGGTTCTCTGACGCACGTCAAGGGATCCGCATGTCGCGCATCAGCCGCCTGGTGGAACCAGTACGGAATGGATCCATAGCCGCCCTTGTGGTCGTCATCGCAGCCACGGCCGGCGTCGTGATTGCGGCTCCTCCGGCCGGCTCTGCTCCGCCATCGGATATCAACTCACGTACTCAGTCGCTCATCGCCACCGAGGTCGACTGCATCACCGCCTACGCGGCAGACCCAGCCAACAACTACACGAACTACGCGCCTGCTATCGGCGCTCCTGAAGTCACGGATGCCATCCACAGTGGCCTGCAGCCGTGCGCGTCCTTCACGACCGACGCCACTGGCAAGAGCCGCAGGAATCAGGTGACCCAGTACCTGTCCCCCACGATCTACCCGGGACAGATTCAGCTGATCGTCCAAGGCGGGCCCAACGCCGCCTTCCTCGTCGGCGGATCGCCGGGCACCCCCATTCCGACGTACACCGGCGGCCCTTACGTGGCTCGCTTTGATCCGGCTACCGGTGCGCAGATCTGGCGAACCGCGCTTCCGCAAGCACCAGGTCAGTGGATCGCCGCTCCCAGTGGCGCCGTCGTCAAGGGTGGCTGGGTCGACGTCGCCGTCGGCCCGACGGTCTACAGACTCAACCCCAAGACGGGTGCCATCGTGGCCTCCGTTCAGCAGGCTCAAGAGTCAGAACCGCTCGGCCGGCTGCACCATCCAGGGCAACCAGGCGATGTCGCTGTGTGTCCCGGAATTCGGTCCGCAGCCGGTCACCACCGTGGTGGCCGTCGATCCTGTGACATTGAAGAACCTCGCCGCGATCACACTGGATCAGGCCGTCGCGACGCGACCCACGCTGGTACCGCACCACGGCAAGACGCACATCTATCTCGCTGGCACCACGCAGGGAGTCCGCGTCATCTGGGATCCGAAGACCAGGACGCTTCGCCAGGATCGCACCTGGGCGCCGTCGTACCTGCTGCCGGGGCAGAGCATCGGCGACGCTCCCGTGCCGCTCGGCAACTGGGTGGTGTTCAACAACAACGCCTTCCCGACACAGCACGTTCCCATCTGCGCCGTTGCGGTCAAGATGAGCGATGCTGGTGACATCCAGCGAATCTGTCCCTGGGGAACAACGATCCCCGCGGGCGTCACCAGCAATGCCCCGGCGAGCTTCTCCACCGACCCCCAGAAGAGCCTGCTGTTCATGCAGGACCTGCTCGTCGGCGGAGTCTTCGCCGTGCATCTGGATCAAGGTTCCGGTGCCATGACAATCAAATGGAGTCGCCCCGACTGGCGTACCTCCGACTACTTCACTGCCGTCGGTCCGCCCAATCACCGGGTGCTCTCTTCCCAGTACCTCAGCCCGTCATTCACTACCGCTCAAGTGACCAACAACTCCTGGACCGAGAGCGTCCTCTGGGTTGACGAATCGACGGGGAAGACGCTTGCCCAGTCTGCGTACAACGCACCTACCGACCTGGCCTGGATGGCCGTGCCCGGTTACGCCGGCCGCTGGTACACGATGACCGTGCAGGGGTCCCTCATCATCTACACGCCGCAGGCGTGCTCGACATCGGCCAAGAAGCCCGTGACACCGGCGTCGACCACCATGTGCACGACGAACTACGCCGCCCTGCCGCAGCCGATCGCCTTCCCTGCTCCCAAGCCGTAGGCAATCCACGCAACGGGAAATGCACCCCGTCAGGGCACCAGTTCCGCGGCGATGAAGCGGGCGACCGTCAGGCGCTGTCGCGGTCCAGCGCGCGCTCGATGCGCCGGTCGGGGACCAGCCAGATGATCGCCACCACGAGGTAGAGGGCCTCCCCCACGAAGGCGTTGAAGAAGGACGCGATGATCCCCAGGATGATCACGACGAGGGTGATGCGCCCCTTGCGGTCGTCACCGATCGCGTCGGCGATGACGGACCCCTCGTCCTGCGCGGCGACGATCGTCTTCTCGAGGATGAAGTAGGCGACTCCCGCGAGCAGCAGCACGAATCCATATGCCACCGCAGGCGTCGTCGCACTGTGGTTCTCACCCAACCAGCCAGTTGCGAAGGGCAGGAGCGACAGCCACAGCAGCAGGTTGAGATTCGCCCACAGGACCGCGCCGTTGACACGCTTGGTCGCCTGCAGCAGATGGTGGTGGTTGTTCCAGTAGATGCCCAGGAAGGCGAAACTGAGAACGTAGGCCAGGAACGACGGGACGAGGGGCTGCAAGTCCGACAGCTCCGTGCCCTCCGGTGGCCGCAGCTCGAGCACCATGATCGTCATGATGATGGCGATGACAGCGTCGCTGAACGCCTCGAGCCGGCCCTTGGTCATGGGTGAATCCTAGGAGGACAGGCACGACGACGGGGTTGACCGGTTAAGCGTGGCGCTCCTCCTGCCCGATACTCGGCAGGTGACATCGACGCGAGCACCCGCATCCATCATCGCCCTGCACGTCCTTGCCGGAATCGGGGTGCTGTTCTGGCTCAGCCGTGCCGTGCTGGCGGTGACCTCCGGGGATCCGGATGTACTGCTGGTGATCGTCCTCGCCGTCGTCCTCGGCGGTGCGCATGTCGCGGTCTCCGTGCTGACAACCCGGCATTCCCGGCTCGCCATCCTCGCGATGTGGTTCATCGCTGCCGGCGATCTCCTGCTGACGATCTTCGTCAACGCTCAGGCGATCATCCTCGTGGCATTCACCGTGATCATGCTGCTGCTGGCACACAGCCGAGCAGCACACGCCTGGTACAAGGCCGCCTGACGAATCAGGCGGCCTTCAACCGTCGGCTAGCTGTCCGCGAAGGGGAACTGCTGGGACGAGCCATTGGCCCAGGGCGCCATCTGCGGCTGCAGGAGCTTGGTCGAACTCTCGACCTCGAGCATCGTGGCGAGCACCTGCTGCTGGGGCGCATAGTCGCTGTTC
>JAPLBU010000269.1:0-497 GCA_026392575.1 Actinomycetota bacterium
AGCCGCTCGAGAGCCGTCGCCAAGTCCTGCGGGTACTCGCTGGTCACGATGATGCGTTCGCCGCCGGACGGATGGTCGAAACCCAGCCGCAACGCGTGCAACCACTGCCTCGTCAGCCCCACCCGCTTCGACAGCCCGGGGTCGGCACCGTAGGTCAGGTCGCCGACGCACGGATGACGGAGGGCGGCCATGTGCACCCGGATCTGGTGCGTCCGGCCGGTCTCCAGGTGCACCTCGAGCAGGGAGGCGTGCGGGAACGCCTCGAGGGTGTCGTAGTGCGTGACACTCTCCTTCCCGCCCGTGACGACGGCCCACTTGTAATCGTGCTGGGGGTGCCGGTCGATCGGCGCATCGACCGTGCCGCTCAGGGGATCGCAATGCCCCTGGACGACGGCGTGGTAGATCTTCTCGACGGTGCGGTCCTTGAACTGGCGCTTCAGGCTCGTGTAGGCCTGCTCACTCTTGGCTACCGCCATGACACCTGAGGTGCCCACGTC
>JAPLBU010000269.1:545-5391 GCA_026392575.1 Actinomycetota bacterium
ACCACGGCGGGGCCGCCCCAACCCGGGCTGGGATGCGCAGCCACCCCGACCGGCTTGTCGACGACCACGACGTCGTCGTCGTCGAACAGCACCCGCATGCCGGGAACCGGCTCGGGGGGACGGATCGGCGCACGCTCGGGCTCGCGAAGGTCGACCGTGAGCACGGACCCGGCGAGCAGACGATCGGACTTGACACCGGGGCGGCCGTCGACAAGAACCGCTCCCTCGGCGACGAGTTCGGCCGCACGCGTCCGCGACAGGCCGATCAGTCGGGTCAGGGCGATGTCGAGGCGCTCCCCTGCCAGGCCCTCCGGCACCGGGAGCAGCCGCTCGGTCACGGCATCCTCATGCGCGCTGGCCGGTGATCTCTACGCCGCGCAGTGCCAGGATCACCATGAGGGCAGCGGAGCAGGTGATGAAGGCATCGGCGACGTTGAATATGCCGCCAAAGTGCGCCACCTGGACGAAGTCGATGACGTGACCCATACCGAAGCCCGGCGGGCGGGTGAGCCGGTCGAAGAGATTGCCGAGCAGCCCGCCGAGGAGGCCGCCGAGGGCGATCGCCCACCAGATGCTGCCCAGCCGACGTGAGGTCCTCAGGATCACCACAGCGACGCCCACAGCGATGAGAGTGAATATCCATGTGTACCCAGCACCGATGGAGAAGGCGGCACCGCTGTTCTGCACGTACGTGAACCGGACGAGCCCTCCTAAGAATTCCGCGAAGGTCTCACCAACAGCGTGCTGATCGACCCAAGCCTTCACGATGTGATCGACGACGACGACGCCGATGGCCATCAGGGCAAGGACCCAAAGGCAGCGTCGCCGGACGCCCGGATCCACGGTGAAGGTCTCGTCAGCCGCTTCCGTGGTCTCCTTGGGGGAGAGGTCTTCCGGCGCGGTCACCACCCCACTCTACTTGCGCCCCTAGTGGCGCTCTTCCGCCTGCTTGCAGCTCATACACAGGGTTGCGCGCGGGAATGCCTGCAGGCGGTACTTGCCGATCGGACGACCGCAGGACTCGCAGACTCCGTAGGTGCCGGCATCGATTCGGTCGAGTGCGTGCTGCACCTGGTCGAGCATGCTCCGGGCGTTGTTGGCCAGGGACATTTCGTGCTCACGCTCGAAGGTCTTGCTGCCGGCATCGGCCTGATCGTCGCCGGCGCCGTCTCCGGAGTCACGAATGAGGTCGGCCAGGCCCACCTCCGCAGTGGCGATCTCCTGGCGGAGCCGGTCGAGGTCGCCATGCAGGGCAGCCTTGACCTCGGTCAGCTCCTTCGGTGTCCACGGGGTCTCGTCCTCCCGGACGGCAAGGCGCCTCTCGGCCTTCTTCCCAGGGGCGGCCTTCTTGACCGGCGCGGCCTTCGTCACGGGCGCAGCCTTCGTCACGGGCGCGGCCTTCGTCACGGGCGCAGCCTTCTTGACCGGCGCAGCCTTCTTGACCGGCGCAGCCTTCTTGACCGGCGCAGCCTTCTTCACCGGCGCAGCCTTCTTCACCGGCGCAGCCTTCTTCACCGGCGCAGCCTTCTTCACCGGCGCAGCCTTCTTCACGGGCACGGCCTTCTTCACCGGCGCAGCCTTCTTCACGGGCTTCGCAGCCTTAGCCATGGGTTCCCCTGTTCATCCCGACCATCGCATGGTCACGCCGTCCCTGGCGTGCCGCTAATGCCCGATATCGGACGGATGCTAGGCCCATGCGCCCGTTCGCGGTGTGAGCCGCGCCGATATCCTGACGAGCCATACTCATCCGACTCACCGGAGGACCCATGTACCGGGCCGTGCCAGCGCAGGTCGACCTGCCGGCCATGGAGCACGAGGTCCTGTCCATGTGGGACGAGGAGGGCGTGTTCGCGGCGTCGGTGGCACAGAGCGAGGGCCGGCCCACCTGGGTCTTCTACGAAGGGCCACCCACCGCCAACGGCACCCCCGGCGCCCACCATGTCGAGGCGCGGGTCTTCAAGGACGTCTTCCCCCGTTACCGGACCACGAAGGGCTACTACGTCCCCCGACAGGCCGGCTGGGACTGCCACGGGCTGCCCGTCGAACTCGCCGTCGAGAAGGAGCTCGGCTTCACCGGGAAGGGCGATATCGAGCGCTTCGGTGTCGCTGAGTTCAATGAACGATGCCGCCAGTCAGTGCTGCGCCACGTCGACGAGTTCTCCGAGATGACCCGCCGCATGGGCTACTGGGTCGACCTCGACCGGGCCTACTGGACCATGGACAAGGACTACGTCCAGAGCGTCTGGTGGTCGCTCAAGCAGATCTTCGACAAGGGCCTGCTGGTGCAGGACCACCGCGTCGCGCCGTACTGCCCGCGATGCGGCACCGGCCTGTCCGACCATGAACTCGCCCAAGGCTACGAGACCGTCGTCGACCCGTCCGTGTACGTCCGCTTCCCGGTCGCCCTCGACACTGACCTGGCCACCCGACACCCGGGCATCGCCCTGCTTGTCTGGACCACCACTCCCTGGACCCTGGTGTCGAACACCGCTGTCGCGGTCAAGCCCACTGCGTCCTATGCGGTGGTGCGCACCCCCGACGACGACCTTCTCGTTGTCGCCGAGGAGCTCGTCGAGACGATCTTCGGCGACAACGCGACGGTTCTCGAGACACTGCCCGGCACGGATCTGGAGCGAACGCCCTACCTGCGGCCTTTCGACTACGTGGATATCCCCGACGCGCACTTCGTGGTCCTCGCCGACTACGTCACCACCGACGACGGATCCGGCCTGGTCCACCAGGCGCCCGCCTTCGGCGCCGATGACCTCATCACCTGCCGCGCCTACGGGCTCCCCGTCGTCAACCCCGTCCGGCCGGACGGCCACTTCGACGACTCCGTGCCAGTAGTCGGCGGCATGTTCTTCAAGAAGGCCGACGAGACACTGGTCGACGACCTCGTGCAGCGCGGGCTGATGTTCCGCCATGTGCCGTACGAGCACTCGTACCCGCACTGCTGGCGCTGCCACACACCGCTCATCTACTACGCACAGCCGTCCTGGTACATCCGCACCACGGCGATCAAGGACGAACTTCTCGCGCAGAACGAGCAGACAAACTGGTTCCCCGGCACCATCAAGTGGGGTCGCTACGGCGACTGGCTCACGAACAACGTCGACTGGGCGCTGTCACGCAACCGCTACTGGGGCACTCCCCTGCCGATCTGGCGCTGTGCCGAGGGGCACCTCACCGCCGTCGGCTCACTTGCCGAGCTCGGCGAACTCGCTGGCCGCGATGTCAGCGACACCGACCCGCATCGGCCGTATGTCGACGACATCACATTGCCGTGCCCGCAGTGCGGGGCCGAGGCCGTTCGCGTCCCCGAGGTCATCGACGTCGACCAGACACGTGGCTGGTTCTACACGCTGATGGCCGTCGGCACCCTTGTCTTCGGCGAGTCCTCTTACCGCAATGTTGTATGCCTGGGCCACATCCTCGACGAGGACGGCCGCAAGATGAGCAAGCACCTCGGCAACATCCTGGCGCCCATCCCTTTGATGAACGATCACGGGGCAGACGCCGTCCGATGGTTCATGCTCGCCAGCGGATCGCCATGGCAGGCCCGACGGGTCGGCCATGCCGCGATCGCCGATGTCGTGCGCAAGACGCTGCTCACCTACTGGAACACCGTCTCCTTCCAGTCCCTCTATGCGCGAACCGCCGGCTGGCAGCCCAGCGACGGCGCACCACCGGCGGCCGAGCGCCCGGTCATCGACCGCTGGGTGCTGTCCGAGGCACAGCAGCTCGCCCTGGGAGTCGACGAGGCCCTCGATGCCTTCGACACCCAGCGCGCCGGCCGGCTGCTGTCGGCCTTCGTCGACGATCTCTCGAATTGGTACGTGCGTCGCTCGCGGCGCCGTTTCTGGGATGGTGATCCAGCGGCCCTCGCAACCCTGCACGAGGCCCTGCGCATCGTGACGCTGTGCCTGGCCCCGTTCACGCCGTTCATCACCGAGCGGGTGTGGCAGGACCTGTTCCGGCCTACCGACCCGGCTGCCCCGATGTCGGTGCACCTCGCGGCCTGGCCCGAGGCTGACGCCGACCTTGTCGATGTCCAACTCACCGAGCAGATGGCCCTCGTCCGCCGGCTCGTCGAGCTCGGTCGCGCCGCTCGGGCATCCTCGTCCGTGCGGACTCGCCAGCCGCTGCGGCGCGCACTCATCTCCGCAGCCGGCTGGGCGAGCCTGCCGACCGAACTACGCCAGCAGGTGGCCGAGGAGCTCAACGTACTGACCCTGGAGGCACTGGCCGACGAGAGTGCCGGGCTGGTCGACGTCAGTGTGAAGGCGAACTTCCGTTCACTTGGACAGCGCTTCGGCAAGCAGACCCCTGCCGTCGCGGCTGCCATCGCCGCCGCCGATGCCGCTGCCCTCGTGCGGGCGCTGCGCGACACCGACTCGGTCACGATCGAGGCCGGTGAGCTCGGGCCTGTTGAGATCACCGACGCCGATGTCGTGGTAACGGAGACACCCCAGGAGGGCTGGGCAGTCGTCACCGAGTCCGGCGAGAGTCTTGCCCTCGACTTGCACATCGACGACGAGCTTCGGCGCGCGGGTCTGGCCAGGGAGGTCGTTCGCACCCTGCAGGAGGGACGCAAGACCGCCGGCCTCGATGTCTCCGACCGCATCGCGGTGTGGTGGGCCTGCGAAGACACCGAGTTGCGCGCCGCGATCATCGAGCATGCCGATTCCATCGCCTCGGAGGTGCTTGCGACATCGATGGGCGAGGGAGCCCCAGCCAATGCTGCGGTCAAGGTCGCTACCGAGCTGCCCGCGACCCTCTGGCTGGCCCGCGCCTGACGGCACCGACCGCCATCACCCGCCGGGCCAGGCGTCCGGCTAGCCGCCGA
>JAPLBU010000269.1:5405-6128 GCA_026392575.1 Actinomycetota bacterium
TGCGCGCGCTTCGGCGGCCCGGATGATCTGGTCGGCGGTGCGCTGCGCGACCGCCAGCACTGCTGCAGCGTCTGGGTTGTCGCCCAGCTGCGCGGCCAGGTCCGCCGGCACCTCGGGGTCCGCGGCAGCAACGGCGACCACCGCGGCAGCCGCCGGCCGTGCATCGGCCTCCGCGAGCCGCTGCTCGGCCACCGTCAGCCTGGCCTGCACCTGGTCGCACTGAGTGCGCAGGACGGCCTCCCCGTCGCGCGAGCGCTGCAGTTCGTCGGCGTACTGCGACACATCGGCCTCAACGATGTCGAGGAAGGCATCGACCTCGTCCATGTCGTACCCGGACCGCATGCGAGTCGTGGTGAACTGCGTGGCGCGAACCTCGGCAGCGGTGAGCGGCATGGCGGATGACCTTTCGCAGGACGGCGGACGGACTAGAGCAGCAGGGCGAGGTTGATCAAGATCTGCAGGCCGATAAGCAGGATCAGGAACGCAAGATCGAACTGCACCGAACCGATGCGCACCGACGGGATGATCCGACGCAGCAGGTTCAGCGGCGGGTCGGTGATCGTGTAGACGGCCTCCGCGATGATCAGCAGGATCCCGGACGGGTGCCACTCGCGTGCGAACACCTGCACGAGATCGAGGACGAGCCGACCGATCATCACCAGCCAGAACAGCCACAGGACGGTCGCCAGCACCTGACCGACGGCGCTCATCGCGACACTCCCC
>JAPLBU010000149.1 GCA_026392575.1 Actinomycetota bacterium
AGGGTGCGCTGCTGAGGGGGGCGAACATGTCTGAGGTCACCTTCCTGGGGCCGGTGGACCTGACGGGCGCGGACCTGAACGGGGTCGACCTGGACAAGGCGGACCTGAGCCAGGCGTACGTGGTTTCCAGCGGGGACACCGGGAACCTGGGTTGCGGCATCAAGGGTGACCCGCGTCTGCTTCCGCACGGCTGGGCGCTCACCGGGCCCGAGCGCTGCCTGAAGACCAAGGTCAATGCGGGTGGCTCCGGCGATACGGGGAGCGCGGCACCGCATGCGTGCGGGCGCATGATGATTCCGAAGCAGAGCTCGAGGCTGTTGAAGAGCGAGGCAGGTCAGGCATCGGTCTATGCCCGGGGGATGACCTGTGGCGAGGCGAATGCGTTAGTGGAGGAAGTCACGCAGGATGGGGCCGTCACCCGGGACGAACTGCAGAGGGCCCTTTCCCCGCTGCTCGCCGACCCGAGCCAGCAGCAGGAGGACCCGAGCCAGCAGCAGGAGGAGGAGCTGTGGATTTCCATGCCTGACGGCGACGACCATGCAGCCAAGGCCTTCAGGGTGCGGGTGATGCGGTTCGCCATCGGATGGCCGCGCATCACGATCAGCAGCGAGACGGTCGAGGTCCACCAGGACAACCTCGAGAAGCGGGCGATGAAGGAGACGCTCCCGATTTGCGCCCCGGCGGACCGCCTCGGCTGGAGGACGGGAACTTGTCAGCCCGGTTAGACACCTGACTTAAGCAGGGGCCTCGTGGTCGATGACGGCGGACGTGGGTCGGGCGGCGGCGTCCCGGGCATCGGGACGGCGTTCCTTCAGCAGGCGAGTGCCGGTCAGTGGTCGCTCACCCCGCTGTCGCAGGGCTCCCGCCTCGAGGTGCTGGTCCCTGCCTAGTCCGTGACGACGAGGCGCACGACGGCGTCGAGGCCGTGCATCCGCCCGCTCGTGCGCGGCAGGATCAGGGTGCGCAGGCCAAGGCTTGCCCCACCACCGTCGTCGTTCGCGTTGTCACCGACCATGAGCACGTCCACCGCGTCGAGATCGAGGGCGCTGAGGGCGGCCCGGAAGATTCGGTGGTCGGGCTTCACGCAGCCCACTTCGTAGGACAGCACCACCGCGTCGACGAGCGGGCTTACGCCCTCGCGGTCGAGCACACTGCGGATCGGGACGCCGGCATTGGAGAGCAGGCAGATGCGGATGCCCGCGGCTCTCAGACTCTGAAGGGTCGGCACGGTGTCGTCGTAGGCGTGCCAGGTATCGAGCATGACGTCATAGAGCGCATTGGCGAGCTCGCGGTCCACCCCCGGCCCGGCCGAGATCAACTCGTGGAAGACGCGGGAGTGGTCCTCGAAGGACAGGTCGCGTGAGCTCTCCGGGTCGCTGATGCGGGCGCCCTCCCAGATGCGGTCGAGGAATGCGATCAAAGAGGCCCGCTCATCGGTGCTGAGTGGGTGGGGGACGACCGCGAGGGCGGCTTCGAGCCACTCCTCGGCGGAACCCTGATCAATGAGGGTGGAGTGGATGTCGAAGATCACTCCACGGATGGGCCCGGGGCTCGGCCAGTCGGTCATGTCAGGAGCCTATGAGGCATCGAATAGCCTTGTGCGTTGTGATGAGCGAAGAGACCGGTGGCCCTGAGCTGCAGCCCGATCCCGAGGACGATCTGCCCGAGCAGATGCGGATCCGTCGGGAGAAGCGGGAGCAGCTGGCGGCACAGGGCATGGAGCCCTACGCGATCGGCCTGCCCATCACCACGACGATCGCGGCAATACGTGCGGCGCATCCCGATCTGCCCATCGACACCGCCACAGGCGACCGGGTCGGCATCGCTGGCCGCGTGATCTTCTCCCGCAACACCGGCAAGCTCTGCTTCGCGACTCTTCGTGCCGGTGAGGGCACCGAGATCCAGGCGATGCTCTCCCTCGCCAACGTTGGCGAGGAGCAGCTCGCAGCCTGGAAGGACCTCGTCGACATCGGCGATCACGTGTTCGTCGCTGGTGAGGTCATCACCTCCAAGCGCGGCGAACTGTCCGTCCTCGCCGATGAGTGGCGGATGGCGGCCAAGGCCCTGCGCCCGCTGCCCGTCGCGCACAAGCCGCTGAGCGAGGAGACGCGGGTGCGCATGCGCTACGTCGACCTGGGCGTGCGCCCTGGGGCGCAGCAGATGGCCCGCACGCGCGTGGCCGTCGTCGCGTCGATCCGGCAGAGCCTGTCGAGCCGTGGCTACCTCGAGATCGAGACGCCGATGCTGCAGACGCTGCATGGCGGCGCGACGGCGCGTCCGTTCGTCACGCACTCCAACGCCTTCGACATCGACGTGTTCCTGCGTATCGCGCCGGAGCTGTTCCTCAAGCGCGCTGTCGCTGGTGGGCTCGAGCGGGTGTTCGAGGTCAACCGCAACTTCCGCAATGAGGGTGCCGACCGCACGCACTCGCCGGAGTTCACGATGCTCGAGTTCTACCAGGCGTATGCCGACTACCAGGACATCGCAACTCTCACGCGCGAGCTCATCCAGGAGGCGGCGCTGGCGGCATTCGGCTCGCTCACCGTGACGCACCCCGACGGCACAGAGCTCGACCTGTCGGGTGTCTGGCCGCAGGTCGGTCTCTACGAGTCGCTGTCCGAGGCGATCGGCGAGACGATCACCCCTGCCACTGAGCGCAGCCGCCTGCTGGAACTGTGCGAGCGTGACGGCATCGACGTTGCGCCCACCGCAGTAAATGGCAAGCTCGTCGAGGAACTCTTCGAGCATCACGTCATCAGCGGCTTCACCGGGCCGACGTTCGTCATGGACTACCCCGTCGACACGTCGCCGCTCGTGCGCGGCCATCGGACCAAGCCCGGCGTCGTCGAGAAGTGGGACCTCTACGTCAACGGAGCCGAGACGGGCACGGGCTACTCCGAGCTCATCGACCCGGTCATCCAGCGCGAGCGGCTCATCGAGCAGGCCAGTCTTGCCGACCGCGGTGATGCCGAGGCGATGCACCTCGACGAGGACTTCCTGCGCGCGATGGAGCACGGCATGCCGCCGATGGGTGGTGCCGGCGTGGGCATCGATCGCGTGCTGATGCTGCTGACGGGCCAGGGGATTCGGGAGACGATCCTGTTCCCGCTGGTGAAGCCGGAGCAGCGGCAGTGAGCGGGGCCGTTGACCGCGTGATCATCCGGCCGGCGCGCACGGCGGACGTGCGGGCGATCCGTGACCTCGTCGATGTCTACTCGCCCGACGGACGACTGCTGTCCAAGGCGACCGTCACGCTGTTCGAGGCGGTGCCGGAATTCCTCGTCGCCGAGCTCGACGGTCAGGTGATCGGTTGCGGTGCGCTGCATGTGATGTGGGAGGACCTCGCCGAGGTCCGCACGGTCGCGGTCGATCAGGAGCATGTCGGCCAGGGCTTCGGCTCGGTGCTGCTCGCTGCATTGATGGACCGGGCCCGTGCGGTGGGTGTCAAGCGGGTGTTCTGCCTGACCTTCCAGGTCGAGTTCTTCGGGAGGCACGGGTTCGTCGAGATCGACGACACCCCGGTCGACCATGACGTCTACGAGGCCCTGTTGCAGTCCTACGACGAGGGTGTCGCGGAGTTCCTCGGCCTCGAGCGGGTCAAGCCCAACACCCTCGGCAACCATCGGATGCTGGCCGTCCTATGAGGCGCGTGCTGGCGCTCGTCGCGGCGACGGGTGTCGCCGTGCTGGTCTTCGCTGGTCCGGTTTCCGCGCAGGCGCCAGTCGCCAACGACCGGCCGCTCGCCGGAAAGCTGATCCTCGTCGATCCCGGTCACCAACTGGGCAACTCCAATCCGCGCTTCGCCAAGCAGATGGCGCAGACCTTCTTCAATGGCGCGATCACCAAGGGCTGCAACACGACGGGCACGGCGACGAACGCCGGCTATCCCGAGTCGACGCTCACGTGGAATGTCGGCACGCGTCTGAAGGCACTGCTGGAGAAGGCCGGTGCTCGCGTCGAGATGACGCGCTCGGATAACTCCCGCGACAGCTGGGGGCCGTGCGTGTGGGATCGCGCCAAGATGGCGAACAGGATCGGCGCTGATGCGATGGTGAGCATCCATGCCGATGGCGCATCGTCGGGCAGCAAGGGATTCTTCGCAATGACGCCGGCGCTCATCAAGGGCTGGACGGACGACGTGGTGAAGAAGGACCGTCGACTGGCGAAGTCGATGATCGCAGGCATGACGGCGGCCGGCGCCACTCCCTC
>JAPLBU010000366.1 GCA_026392575.1 Actinomycetota bacterium
GGCAGTCGGCACCGCAGGCAAGGCCGTGGCGTTCGCCGGCACAACGGTGATGGTCGCCCTCCTCGGCATGTTCGTCCTGCGCATCAACTTCTTCAACGGCCTCGCCATCGCCGCAGCCGCCGCCGTTCTGATGGTGATGCTCTCGGCCCTGTGGATGCTCCCCGCCCTGCTGTCGCTGCTCGGCACGAAGGCGCTGAGCATCCGGATGCCGTGGGCGCGGCATCCCAAGCCTGAGGATCCTGCCGCTTCGCGATGGGCGAAGTACGGCACCCTGCTGCAGCGCATGCCGCTGGTCCCCGTGATCCTGTCGCTCGTGATCATCGGCGTGCTCGCCTCTCCGGCACTGTCGATGGAGATGGGCTTCCCCGACGACGGATCCGAGGCCAAGGGCTCTCCCCTGCGCGTGGGCTTCGACCTCATGTCGACCGGCTTCGGCCCGGGCACCAACGGACCGTTCTTCGTTGCCGTGCAGATGCAGAAGCCGGACGACTACACGGCGCTCGCGCAGGTCATCACCGCGCTGGAGAAGACACCGGGAGTTGCGTCGACGATCCCGTCATCGGGAATGCTCCCGCTGCTCGAGCTCGACAAGCAGGTATTCGGCATCGACGGCAAGGTCACCTCGGTGATCGTCAAGCCGGCGACCCCGCCATCGTCCGAGGACACGACGGCTCTCCTCGACCGCATCCGCGGCACCACGGCACCGGAGATCGCGACGCAGTCCGGCGCGACCATCTATGTCGGTGGTGCGCAGGCGGTCGCGGAGGACTTCACGACGGTCCTCACGGGCGCGCTGCCGGTCTTCCTGCTGCTGGTCGTCGGACTCGGCTTCCTGGCCCTCATGCTGCTGTTCCACTCGCTGGTGATCCCGTTGACGGCCGCGGTGACATCGCTGCTGTCGTTCGCCAGCGCGCTGGGCGTCACGGTCGCGGTGTTCCAGATGGGCGTCGGCGACTCACTGCTTGGAGTGACGGGGACGGGCCCGATCCTGCCCTTCCTGCCGATCATGGTCTTCGCGATCCTGTTCGGCCTGTCGATGGACTACCAGGTCTTCCTCGTCACGCGGATGCGCGAGGAGTGGGAGAGGTCCCACGACAACTCCGACGCCGTGCGACTTGGTCTCGCGGGCTCCGGCAAGGTTGTCGTCGCCGCCGCGACGATCATGACGTGCGTCTTCCTGTCCTTCGTCCCCACGCCCCTCGACACCATCAAGCTGTTCGGTGTGGCGCTGGCATCCGCCGTCATCATCGACGCCTTCCTGGTCCGGCTCGTGCTCGTGCCCTCGCTCATGAGTCTGTTCGGTCGGGCCAACTGGTGGGTCCCGAAGTGGCTCGATCGGATCCTGCCGACAATCAAACTCGAGTAGCCCTCGCGGCCAGCCTCTGACATGAACGCTGCCCCAGACAGCGATGTCCCCCCGGGATGTTTCCCGGGGGGACATGCGCGTGTGGTCAGATTCAGCTGCAGCCGGACGTGCTCCCGCAGCCTTCGCAGACGTAGCAGCTGCCAGCCGGGCGCATCTTGATCCCGCAGGTCATGCACAGCGGGGCATCGGATGCGGTGCCGGTGATCTCCTCGAGCAGCTCGGCGCTGGAGTGCGCCTTGCTGGCCGCCTTGACGGGTGTCGCCTCGACGGCGGCCTCAGCTGCTGCCTCGTCCGTCTCGACTGCCTCATCGATGGCAACATCGAGATCGGCTGACGCTGCCGGCACGGCCGGGCCGTAGTTGGCGGCAACGGTCGCGGACCGCTCATCGGCCGTGTGGATGCCCAGGCCCGCGCGCTGCTCGTACGGCAGGTAATCGA
>JAPLBU010000255.1 GCA_026392575.1 Actinomycetota bacterium
ATCTGAACGCGCTCGTCGGTCTGGCGAAGCCGGGCAAGTTCGGGGCAGATGTGTCGCATCTGAATCTGCACAAGACGTTCTGCATCCCGCACGGTGGCGGCGGCCCGGGTGTGGGCCCGGTCGCCGTCCGCGCGCACCTCGCGCCGTACCTGCCGTCGCATCCGCTGCGGCCTGAGGCAGGGCCGCTCGGCCGTGGCCACGTCGATGGGGGAGTCGGTCCCGTCAGCGGGGCACCGTGGGGCAGCGCAGGCATCCTGCCGATCCCGTGGGCCTTCATCCGCATGATGGGCCCGGAGGGTCTCCTGCGCGCAACACAGGTGGCGATCCTGAGTGCGAACTACATCGCAGCCCGACTGAATGACTACTACCCGGTCCTGTACACGGGCAGCAATGGTCTGGTGGCGCACGAGTGCATCCTTGACGTGCGCGGCATCACGGCGGAGACGGGCGTCACTGTCGACGACATCGCGAAGCGACTCATCGACTATGGATTCCATGCGCCGACGATGTCGTTCCCCGTCGTCGGAACCCTGATGGTGGAGCCGACGGAGAGCGAGAACATCTACGAGCTCGATCGATTCTGCGATGCCATGATCGCGATCAAGGCGGAGATCGACGCTGTGTCGGCGGGGGAGTGGCCGATTGACGACAGCCCGCTGCGCAACGCCCCGCACACGGCCGACTGCCTGATCGGGCCGTGGGATCACGCATACCCCGCCCGACTTGCGGCCTTCCCGGTGGAGAGCCTGCGCGCGGACAAGTACTGGCCGCCAGTACGCAGAATCGATGGCGCCTACGGGGATCGCAATCTGGTGTGCTCATGTCCGCGGCCCGAGGAGCTCGCGTCGACATGATCGCGGTGTTCGACATCGACGGGGTGCTGGCTGACGCGAGCCACCGACAGCATCACGTCGACCAACGGCCGAAGGACTGGTCTGCATTCTTCGCTGAGGTAGGCGCGGACGAGGTTATCGACCGGGGCCGTGAGCTGGTGGGGGAGATGGCTGGCGACCATGTGATCGTGCTGCTCTCCGGCCGCCCGGAGAGCACTCGGGCCGACACGGAGGCGTGGCTGGCTCGCGAGGGGATCCATTTCAGCTCCCTGATCCTGCGTCCGGATCGGGACCACAGCCCTGCAGCGGACTTCAAGGCCGGGGCGCTTGCCGCGATCGGTGCGCCGGATGTGATCGGCCTCGTGGTCGACGATGATGAGACGGTTGTGTACCGTCTGGCGGGGCTGGGTTACCGGGTGGAGCACTTCCGATAGCCTTCCCTCACTTGCCCCCTATGAAAGGCCTTCTATGGACTCCCTGTGGACCCTGCTCTACCTCTTCTTCATGATCATCTTCTTCATGATCTTCTTCATGGTGATCATGGACCTGTTCAGCGATCACACGATGGGCGGCGGCGCCAAGGCCGTCTGGATCATCTTCCTCATCATCTTCCCGCCGATCACGGTGCTTGTGTACCTGATCGCCCGTGGCAAGAGCATGGGCGAACGTCGTCAGGCTCAGATGGAGGCCGCGCAGCAGGCGCAGAAGGCCTACATCCAGTCTGCCGTCGGGAGCGTTTCCCCGGCCGACCAGATCGCGTCCGCCAAGGCACTTCTTGACGCCGGCACGATCACGCAGGCCGAGTTCGACTCGCTCAAGACGAAGGCTCTCGCCTAAGTCCCAGCGTTCAGTGGGCCCCACCGTCTCGTACGGTGGGGCCCACTGCTCTTCCCGGAGGTGTGAGCATGGACACCCTGCTGATCCTCGGCGGTACGGCGTGGCTGGGCCGAGAGCTCGCCCGCCAGGCCGTGGCCTCAGGGGTCGACGTCACCTGCCTGGCGCGGGGCACGTCCGGGCCCGTCGCTGACGGCGCGCATCTCATTCCCGCCGACCGCTCCGAGCCGTCCGTGTACGAGAGCGTGCGTGGTCGCGACTGGGACGCGGTCATCGACGTGTCCTGGCAGCCCGACCACGTGCGCTCGGCGCTTGATGCGCTCGCCGCCGATGCCGGGCACTGGACGTACGTCTCCTCGGTCTCCGTTTACGCGGACACCACGACGCCGGGAGCCAACGAGGCTGCCGCGCTCGTCGAACCGATGACCTCAGGTCTCGCGACGATGGACGAGTACGGCGAGGCCAAGGTCGGCTGCGAGCAGCTCGTGACCGCCGCCATGGGAGCCGACCGGTCGCTCCTGGCCCGAGCCGGGCTGATCGGGGGTCCCGGTGACCCCACTGACCGCTTCGGCTACTGGGTGTCCCGTTTCGCGTCTGCGTCGAGCGAAGCGGTTCTCGTCCCCGACGCGCCCGACCTCAGCACGCAGGTGGTCGACGTGCGGGATCTTGCCGCCTTCCTGCTGGCGTGCGCGGGGGAGCGGGCCACCGGGCCGGTGAACGTCGTGGGGGAGGCGGTGCCCTTCTCCGACGTGGTCGATATGAGCGCTCTGACCGCCGGCTTCACCGGCCGCGCCGTGCGGGCGGCGCCGCAGTGGCTCGAGGAGCACGAGGTCCAGCCATGGGCCGGTCCGAGGTCCCTTCCGTTATGGCTGCCGCTGCCGGAGTATGCGTGCGTCGGCTCCCGGTCCGACGCACGCGCTCTAGCACTCGGGCTGCAGCGTCGCTCCCTCGAGGCGACCCTCGCGGACGTGCTGGCCGACGAGGTAGCGAGAGGTCTGGGGCGCGCACGTCAGGCCGGGCTGACCAGGGTTGAGGAGCGCACGCTGCTCGCTCAACTTAGGTAACCCTTATCGCAGTGGTACCTTGGGTCCATGCATGCGGACGCGCCGCGATCCGTGCGGGACCTGATGGTTGGGGAGTCCGCGGTGCTGGGCGTGCCCCTCGTCGATCGGGCCCAACGGATCCGGCTCGCGGAGCTGGGCATGCGACCGGGCCAGCCGGTGACGCTCGTTCAGCGCGGGGTCGGGGGAGCGCGC
>JAPLBU010000104.1 GCA_026392575.1 Actinomycetota bacterium
TCACCACCGGCGGAACCGGTCACACACCGACTGATCTGACCCCCGAGATGACGCTGCAGGTTGTTGATCGGCTGTCGCCGTGCCTCGCTGAACTGGTGCGCTCGTATGGAGTGGCGAATGGCGTACCGACGGCGGTGCTCTCGCGCGGAGTCGCAGGAATTGCGGGGCAGACCCTGATCGTGAACCTGCCAGGGTCGAACGGAGGGGCCCGGGATGGCATCGCTGCACTGTCGCCCGTGCTCCTGCATGCCCTCGACCAGATCCATGGCGGCGACCATCCGCGTACGCTCGACGCGTGACCCGCTACGTCGACGTCCATCCGGAGAACCCGCAGCCACGGGCGATCGCGCAACTGGCGGACATCCTGCGGGCCGATGGCGTCATCGCCTACCCGACCGACTCGGGCTACGCGCTGGGCTGCCTGACCGGCCGGGCGAAGGAGCTTGAGCGGATCAGGGGTATTCGAGGTCTCGACGACCGGCACCACTTCACGCTGGTCTGCCTGGATGTGAGTCAGGCCAGCCAGTTCGTGGCGATGGACAACTCGGCTTTCCGTGCTGTGAAGGCCTGCACGCCGGGTCCTTACACGTTCATCCTGCCGGCGACGAAGGATGTGCCACGACGGTTGCTGCATCCGAAGAAGCTGACTGTCGGGATTCGGATCCCGGGAGGTGAGTTCCTGCGGGCGCTGCTGACAGAGGTCGGGGCGCCGTTGGTGTCGAGCTCGACGACCTGGTGGATGCGGTGATCGAAGCAGGTGATGTGGGCAGCGAGCCCACGACCGTCGTCGACCTGTCGGGACCCGAGCCGGTCGTTGTGCGTGTCGGCGGCGGGGACCCGTCGCGCTTCGAGTAGTCGCCTGCGTCGTTCGGCTACGGCTTGCTGGCGGCGAGCAGAAGAGTCGCAATGTCTACGACCTCGACTCCTTCGGCAATCCCCTCTGACTGGCGCGTGGTGACGGCGTCGTTGAGCATGACGGAGCAGAACGGGCAGGCGACGGCGACCTTGCTGGCGCCGGTGCCGATGGCCTCATCACCACGGTTCTGGTTGACGCGGGTGCCGATCTTCTCTTCCATCCACATGCGAGCGCCGCCGGCGCCGCAGCAGAAGGACTTGTCGCCTCGTCGTTCCATCTCGATCGTCGTGGCGCCGGTGGCGGCGATGAGGTCGCGTGGGGGCACGTAGACGTTGTTGTGCCGGCCCAGGTAGCAGGGGTCGTGGTAGGTGACCGTCTGGTCGACGGGCGCGACCGGAGTCAGCCGTCCGGCCTTCACCAGGTCGTTGAGCAGCTCGGTGTGATGGACGACCTCGTAGTTGCCACCCAGCTGCGGGTACTCGCGCTTGAGCGAGTTGAGGCAGTGCGGGCACGTCACGACGATCTTGCCGGCCTTGACCTCGTTGAGGACCTCGACGTTCTGCATGGCCTGCATCTGGAAGAGGAACTCATTGCCAGCGCGGCGAGCCGGGTCACCGGTGCAGGTCTCACCCTCGCCGAGCACCATGAAGGACACCCCAGCGATGGTGAGCAACTCCGCGACAGCCTTGGTCGTGCGCTTGGCTCGGTCCTCGAAGGCGCCGGCGCAGCCGACCCAGAACAGGTACTCGACGTCTTCGGGAATGGTGTCCTCGCCGTCCATGCCGAAGACGCGGACGTCGAAGTCGACCTCGGAGATCCAGTCCATGCGGCCCGAGGCATTCATGCCCCACGGATTGCCCTTGGTCTCCAGGTTCTTGAACAGTCCGTTGAGCTCGCTGGGGAACTCCGTTGCGATCATCACCTGATTGCGGCGCATGTCCACGAAGTGGTCGATGTGCTCGATGTCGACCGGGCACTGGTTCACGCACGCACCGCACATGGTGCAGGACCACAGAGCATCTTGGTCGATGATCGGGAGCTCGAGGCTCGTCGTGCGGTGGCCGTCGAAGGTGTAGCCGTCCTCTGTCGAGTGCTCGCTGCCCTCGCGCGAGCCGATGAACGGCCGCTCGACCTCAGCGCGCACCTCGTCGCTGACGGCGGCGAGTGCCTGCTCGTGCATCTCTCCGAGGCCGGGGTGCTCGCCATTCGCGGCAAGGAGGTAGGGCGCCTGTGCGAACATCGTGTCGCGCAAGTTCATGATCATCAACTTGGGGCTGAGCGGCTTGCCGGTGTTCCAGGCGGGGCACTGCGACTGGCAGCGGCCGCACTCGGTGCACGCCATGAAGTCGACGTAGTTCTTCCACGTGAAGTCGGCGATGTGACCCTTGCCGAAGGTGGCATCGTCCGGCGGGTCCTCGAAGTTGACCGGCTCGCCCTTGTAGTAGATCGGCAGCAGCGGGCCGAGCGCGTTCGGGCGACGCGAGGTGTACACGTTCACGGGCGCGGCACCGATGTGCAGGTGCTTCGAGTTCAGGACGATGACCAGGAAGATCAGCACCACCGCGATCTGCGCCCAGATGCCGACGGTCTCGATCCAAACGACCCGAGCCAGTCGGAGAAGAAGGCGCCGCTCTCGAACGGCAGGTTGCCCAGAGCCGACTGGGCCGCGCGGTACCAGAACAGCGTCGCGACCACCAGGAAGATCATGAACAGGATCAGCCAGGCGCCCTTGGTGTGCGAGCCGAAGAAGCGTGACGCTCGACCGAGATTGGCTGGGTTGTTGGTGAGCCGGAGGTAGGCGAAGATCGCGATACCGACGAGGACCAATAGACCGAACAGGTCCTCGAGGAAGCCGATGATCGGCCAGCCGCCGACTACCGGGACACCGAAGTCTTCGATGAAGAGAGCGCCGTACGTCTCGAGGATGGTGAGCCCAAGGACGAGGAAGCCCCAGAAGGCGAAGACGTGCGCCAGGCCGGGAACGGTCCACTTGAGCAGCTTCTTCTGCCCGAGGACCTCGGTGGCCTCCGCTGTGACGCGGGCGGTCGGGTCGACGAGGCGCCCGGTGGCGGGCTTGCCCGCGCGGGCAAGCGACACCAGGTACCACAGGCGCTTGCCGGCGAAGACAAGGACGAAGACAGTGATGGCGAGGCCGACGAGGGCACGCAGCAGCATGTGATCCACGTGCCGAGACTAGCGTGGACTGATTGCTCCGCACGGGGTGACAAGACGTGTGGCAGTCTGGCGCGATGGCCGGTCTCTGGCGTGGCGTGAGCAAGGTCGCGCGCAACGACCCGTCGATGTTCCTGGCCGCGTGGCTCGTGACCGATGTCCTCGTGCAGTTCCTGCTGGCGGTGTTCCCCGACTGGACGCTGTCCGGGGGCCGTTCCGGCCCGCTGATCGTTGCCCTGCTGGGCTGGGCGGTCAGCCTCGTCCTGTGGGTACGCACGCGTGGCACCGCCTTGGCGCCCGGACTCCTTCGCTGGTTCCTGAGCTCGCTCCTCGCTTTGTGGGCCTTCGTCACCGTGCTGGCAAATGTGCGGGGTGAGCCTGCAGGCATCAACGCGCTCCTCGCGCCGATCCTGCTGCTCATGCTGTTCATCAAGCCGCCCACGGGTCGCAATGCACTACGGGCTGCTGACGCGTTCGCGTGGGCGCTGGTAGCAGCCGCTCTCGTCTCGCTCGGGCTGGAGGCCGTTCACCTGATCCCGAGCTGGTACGAGGTCGGGATCGACTGGGAGGCGATCCGACTCGCCGACTACCGGGCACCGCTGCAGGTGATTGCGCTCCCAACGGGTGAACGGGCGGCGTACTGGGTCCCGCTGGTGGATGTGCTCGGCCTCGACGGTCGTTGGGCGGGACCCTTCGTCCATCCCAACATCGCCGGTCCCGTCGGGGTGTTCCTACTGGTCTACGGCGTGACGCGAACCGGTGTCCGCCGGGTGGCCTTCGCGGGGGTGGGCGCGCTGATGCTGCTGCTGACGGCCAGCCGGTCATCGTGGGGTGCGGCGCTGGCGGGCCTGGGGGTGGTTGCCGCGGTGTGGTGGCTGCGTCGGCCGAGCCGCCTTCGTGCTGGCTGGCGGGCGCTGCTCGTGGCCCTCCCGGCGATGCTCTTCGTCGTCGTGGCCATTGCGCTCAACCCCGGGCTCACGGGCCGATCGGAGGTCTGGCCGGTCTTCGGCGACCTGTCGCGACAGGCACCGCTCCTCGGCGTCGGTAAGCAAGGAATCACGGACGCCATTGCGGGCGGCTCACTGCCTTCGTGGGCGACGCACGCGCACAACGTCGCGTTCGATGCGCTCGTGCGCTACGGGATCCTGGGCTGCGCGCTCGTTCTTCTCGTCCTTGTCATCGCCACCACGATGGGTGCGCAGGCAGCGCGTGCCGGACGGGGTGCCGCCGGCATCGCGATCGTGACTGCGCTCATCGTCGGTGGGCTGGCGGACACGACCATCCAGTGGGGCTTCTGGAGCAATACGACCTACGCGTTGATGCTCGCGGCGTTGATCAGTGCGATCCCGCCGACGCAGCGAGAGAGCGATTCCACACCAGCTCCGTAGCGGCCTCGAGTTCGGGGGCCAGGAATCGGTCGGGACCGGGGCCGGGCACGGTCTCGCGGAGGCGCGCAATCGCGGCCGCGGTCTCCGGGGCCGGTGAGAGGGGTGAACGGAGGTCGATTGCGCGCGCCGAGGCGACCAGCTCGATGGCGAGGATGGCGGCGAGGTTGTCGACGGCGAGCCGGAGCTTGCGTGCGGCGTGCCACCCCATCGAGACGTGGTCCTCCTGCATCCCGGAACTCGGGATGGAGTCGACGCTGGCGGGGACCGCAAGACGTTTGTTCTCGCTGACCAGCCCGGCCTGCGTGTACTGGGCGATCATCAGGCCGCTGTCGACTCCGGGATCGTCGGCCAGGAACGGCGGGAGGCCGTGGCTGCGGTTCTTGTCGAGCATGCGATCGGTGCGTCGTTCGGCCATCGACCCGAGGTCGGCGACGGCAATCGCCAGGAAGTCCAAGACGTAGCCGACCGGTGCTCCGTGGAAGTTGCCATTGCTCGAGATCGTGCCGTCCGGGAGTACGACGGGATTGTCGATCGCCGCCTGCAGCTCACGCCCGGCGACCAGACGTGCGTGCGTGATGGTGTCGCGCACGGCGCCGGTGACCTGGGGCGCGCAGCGCAGCGAGTAGGCATCCTGGACGCGGTCGTCGCCGACCTTGTGGGAGGCGACGATCCCGGATCCCGCCAGGAAGCGGAGCATGTTGGCGGCACTCACGGCTTGGCCGGGGTGCGGACGAAGCTCGGTGTGCAGGTCGGCATGGAACACCGCGTCGGTGCCGAGGAGGCCTTCGACGCTCATCGATGCCGTCAGGTCTGCGACGTTGCACAGGTGCTCGAGGTCGGCGATGGCCATGATCAGCATGCCCAGCATTCCGTCGGTGCCGTTGATGAGGGCCAGGCCCTCCTTCTCGCGCAGTTCGACGGGCTCGATTGCCGCGTCAGCGAGTAGCTCGGGCACCGGGCGTTCGATGCCGTCTCGATCCGTTGCGCGGCCTTCGCCCATGAGCACGAGCGCACAGTGCGCCAGCGGAGCTAGGTCGCCGCTGCAGCCGAGCGATCCGAACTCGTGGACCACGGGCGTGATGCCGGCATTGAGCATGGCGGCCATCGTCTGGGCCACAAGCGGTCGCGCCCCGGTGCGACCGCTGGCGAGGGTCTTCAGCCTCAACAGCATCAGCGCACGCACGACCTCGCGTTCGACCGGTGCACCCATGCCGGCCGCGTGTGATCGGACCAGTGACCGCTGCAGCTGCACGCGGCTCGCGGCCGGGATGTGTCGGTTGGCGAGAGCACCGAATCCGGTGGAGATGCCGTACACCGGATCGGCGGAGTTGGCGAGGGCGTCGACCTGTGCACGGGACGTCGCCATGGCGGCGAGCGACTCGTCGGAGATCGTCACGGTTGCACCATCACGGGCAACGGCGATCACATCGTCGAGGGTCATGCCGGTGGTGCGGATGGTGACCGTCGATGTCATGGGCCGACCTTAGGGGCGATGGGCGAACGCCAGACGCGATCGATGAGATCGACGCCGGGCCGGTAGGCCAGGTGAATGTGACTTGGAGCGTTGAGGCTGACGAGATCGGCTCGCGCGCCGGGGGCGATGCGCCCGATGTCGTCGCGTCGAAGAGCCCGCGCGCCGCCAGCGGTGGCGGACCAGACGGCCTCGTCGGGAGTCAGGTGCATGTCTCGGACTGCCACGGCGATGCAGAACGGCATGCTCGTCGTGTAGCTCGATCCGGGATTGCAGTCGGTGGCGATGGCAACCACGACGCCGGCATCGATCATGCGCCGGGCATCGGGGTAGGGAGATCGGGTGGAGAACTCGGCGCCGGGGAGCAACGTGGCGACGGTATTGCTGCCGGCCAGCAGTTCGAGGTCTTCGTCGCTCGCATACGTGCAGTGGTCGGCTGACGCTGCGTCGACCTCAACGGCCACGCGGATACCGTCGCCGTGCTGCAGCTGGTTCGCATGAATGCGTGGCAGCAGGCCACGTTCCATGCCCGCGCGCAGGATCTCGCGGGCCTGGTCGGCATCGAAGGCACCGCGATCGCAGAACACGTCGATCCAGCGGGCATACGGTGCGCAGGCGTCGAGCATCGCGCCGGTCACCAGGGCGACGTAGCCGTCGGGATCGTCGGCAAACTCCGCTGGCACGACATGCGCGCCGAGGTAGGTGGTCTCGTTCGTGGCCTCGCGTGCAATCCGAAGGGCGCGAGCCTCGTCGTCGATCGTGAGACCGTAGCCCGACTTCGCCTCGAAGGTCGTGATGCCGGATCGCAGGAACTCCCCGGCGAGACGATCAATGCCGGCTCGCAGGTCGTCATCGCTGGCTGCGCGCGTGTGTGCGACGGTGCTGCGGATGCCACCAGCGGAGTAGGCCTGACCGGCCATCCGCGCGGCGAACTCCGGCGCGCGATCGCCGGCGAACACCGGGTGGGCGTGGCTGTCGACGAAGCCGGGCAGCAGCGCTCGACCCTCGAGGTCGATGACGGTATCGGCCGCATCGAACTGCGATGCCGGACCGACCCACGTGATGAGCCCGTCATCGATGACCACGACGGCATCGGTGATCTGGCCGAGGGGCCCGTTTCCAACACTCGGGTCGTTGGTGACGAGCGACCCGATGTTCGTCAGGGCGGTGGTGTCAGACACCGTCGGTGTCCAGCATCGGAATGTGCACATGCCGCTCGCGTGAAACATCGACTGCCTCGTCGTAACCGGCATCTACATGTCGGATGACGCCCATGCCGGGGTCATTCGTCAGGACGCGGGCGAGCTTCTGCGCTGCAAGGGGAGTGCCGTCAGCGACGCTGACCTGCCCGGCGTGGATCGAGCGGCCGATACCGACTCCGCCGCCGTGATGAATCGAGACCCACGATGCGCCGGACGAGATATTGATCATCGCGTTGAGGAGGGGCCAGTCGGCGATCGCATCAGAACCGTCGAGCATCGACTCGGACTCGCGGTAGGGAGAGGCGACGGAGCCGCAGTCGAGGTGGTCGCGGCCGATCACGATTGGGGCGCTGACCTCGCCGTTGGCGACGAGATCGTTGAAGGCGAGTCCGGCCTTGTCGCGCTCGCCGTAACCGAGCCAGCAGATGCGCGCGGGCAGCCCCTGGAAGGCGACACGCTCCTGCGCCATGGTGATCCAGCGGTGGAGATGCTCGTTGTCCGGGAAGAGCTCGAGGACAGCGCGATCGGTGCGGGCGATGTCCTTCGGATCTCCCGAGAGGGCGGCCCAGCGGAATGGCCCCTTGCCCTCGCAGAACAGCGGGCGGATGTAGGCGGGGATGAAGCCGGGGAAGGCGAAGGCCCGGTCATAGCCGCCCTTCCGCGCCTCGTCACGGATCGAGTTGCCGTAGTCGAACACCTCGGCACCCTTGTCCATGAAGCCGACCATGGCCTCAACGTGCTTGGCCATCGATGCCTGCGCCCGATCGGTGAACTCCTCGGGCTTCTTGTCCGCGTACTCCCGGGCGTCGTCGATGTCGATGCCTTCGGGGATGTAGTACAGCGGGTCGTGCGCCGAGGTCTGGTCGGTGACGATGTCGATCGGCACGTCGCGTCGCAGTAGTTCGGGCAGCAGCGTTGCTGCATTGCCGACGAGACCGACGGAGACCGCCTTGCGCTGCGCCTTGTAGGCGAGCACGCGGTCGATGGCATCGTCGAGGTTGTCGGCGATCTCATCGAGGTAGCGGTTATCGACACGACGCTGGAGCCGCGTCGGGTCGACGTCGATCATCAGGCAGACGCCCTCATTCATGGTCACGGCGAGCGGCTGGGCGCCGCCCATTCCGCCGCAGCCCGCGGTGACGGTCACCGTGCCGGCCAGGGTCCCCCCGAAGCGCTTCGCCGCTACGGCAGCGAACGTCTCGTATGTGCCCTGCAGGATCCCCTGGGTGCCGATGTAGATCCACGAACCCGCGGTCATCTGGCCGTACATGGTCAGGCCGAGGTGCTCGAGGCGACGGAACTCCGGCCACGTGGCCCAGTCGCCCACGAGATTGGAGTTGGCGAGGATGACACGCGGTGCCCACTCGTGGGTCTGGAACACCCCGACGGGCTTGCCGGACTGGACGAGCATCGTCTCGTCATCCTCGAGGTTGGTCAGGGTGCGGACCATCGCGTCGAAGCTGGCCCAGTTGCGGGCGGCCTTGCCGGTGCCGCCGTAGACGACGAGCTCGTCGGGATGCTCAGCCACCTCGGGGTCGAGGTTGTTCATCAGCATCCGCATGGCGGCTTCCTGCGCCCAGCCCTTCGCGGTGAGGGTGGTGCCGCGGGCGGCGCGGACGGGGCGGGGACCGGACGTGGTGGTGGTCATGCCTGCAGCCAACTGCTCGCGGCCGTCCACCGGAAGGGGGTAGGCGACGCTACTGTCTGGCATATCAGACAGTGGGAGGTGCTGTGGCCGTTCCTGTTCCGGCTGCCTCGCGGGCGCTGGACGTGCTCGAGGCACTCGCGGCCGCCAACGGGCCGATGACCGCCGCCGGGC
>JAPLBU010000189.1 GCA_026392575.1 Actinomycetota bacterium
CGGGGGATCGCCAAGGGCGAGGTCGTTGGGGTGGGAGCGGTCAGGATGCGTCCCAGGAAGTGACGTTCCGCATTGTGCTGTCGATACCTGCCCGACGGGCCTTGAGAAGTCCGTGCCGGAGGGGGTTGCGGCCGCCGCTTGGGAGTTCAGCAACGGGGCCCTAGCAGCGAACCCGTATCGCGTTGGCAGGCCTCTGACCGGCAAGCTCACGGGCTTGTGGTCAGTTCGCAGGGGCGACTATCGAGTCGTGTATTCGATCGACGACGATGTCGTCACTGTCACGATCCTTCGGCTGGGGCATCGGCGCGATGCGTATCGCTAACGCCCTGCATCTGACCTCGCTCGTGCGGCGTGGGAGGGTCAGCCCGTGTACATCCTGCTAGCTCTGGCGTGTGGCGCCCTGTGGGGTACGTGGCAGTTCGGAATCGGCCGCTACGGCAGGCAGATGTCGGTCTACAGCGTGGTCCTTGTCAGCGGTGGCGCCGCAACGTTGCTGTACCTCATCCTCGGCCTCGGCACGGACAGCCTCACGTTCGACGAGATCGATGTCGTCTCGGGGTTGCTGGGCGGGCTCCTCGGCCTCGTCGGAACGGTCCTAATCCTGAAGGCGTTGGCCCTTGGCAAGATGGGCGTTACGACGGGTGTCAGCCAGGCATACGTTCTGATTCCGCTGGCCTACTCAATATTCCTTGGTGAGGCCATCGAGCCGCTTGCCCTCGTCGGTGTCGTGGTGGTACTCGCCGGTCTGATCACGTTCATCCTGCTGCATGCGAAACCAGCCGGTGGCGAAGGCGCTGGACGCGGCCAGCTCATCGCCATCCTCCTTGCACTGGTGTCAGCGGTCTTCTGGGGTGCGTCGATTGTGGTCCTTGATGTCGGCTCCCTCAATAACATCTACGGAACGCTGGCCCTGTCTGAGGTCCCTCAGGTTGTCGTGGGTCTTGCGGTGGCGATAGCAGCGCGATCATTCGGCGGCCTCACGAAGCACGAGATCGCGCCGCTTGCGGGCGCAGGCGCCGCACTCGCCCTCGGATATGTCGCCTTTTACACGGCGGCCGCGGAAGGCAACATCGGCATCGTGTCGGTGCTCGCCGCCCTGAGTCCGGTCATCACAGCGATCCTCGCCCTCATCTTCCTGAAGGAGCGGATGGTGCGCCCCGAGATCATCGCGCTCGGCGTGATCCTGGCCGGCACCGCCATGGTCGTCTTCTGACCGATCGCTGATGCGCCAGCAGTAGTCGATCAGCCTCCTTCACGCCCGTGGGTCCGACATCATGTGCTGGTGAGTGACCTGGCCATTCCGGCAAACGCCGACGAGCGCGCGGCCGCGCTCGCCGACTTCAGCACCTACCTCAACCCGCAGAAGGTGCGCGTCATGCGCACAGCCGGCCTCGACCTCGTCGAAGGCGAGCGTTCGGGGGCGTGGGTGTGGGACGTGGACGGCCGTCGCTTCCTCGACTGCTTCACATCGGCCGGCTCGGTCAACGTCGGTCGCCGGCATCCGAAGGTCGTGGCTGCTGCCAAGGAGGCCCTCGACCACCTCGACCACGGCAACTTCCTGCTGTGCAGTGCGCAGAAGGCACGGCTGGCGGAGCGCCTTGCCGAGCTCTCGCCGGGCGACCTCACGTGCACGACCTTCGGGACGGGCGGCGGCGAGGCCATCGACTTCTCGCTCAAGCTGGCGCGTGGCGCGACGGGCCGGCCGCGCATCGTCTCGACCGTCAACGGCTATCACGGCCACACCGGGTTTGCGCTCTCGGCCGGTGGACGTGAGGCCTTCCGTGAGCCGTTCGAGCCGCTGATCCCGGAGTTCGCGTTCGTCCCGTTCGGCGATGCGAATGCGCTGCGCGACGCGGTCGACGAGCGCACCGCTGCGGTGATCCTCGAGCCGATCCAGGGTGAGGGCGGCATCGTGGTTCCGCCCGACGGCTACCTCACCGTGGCGCGCGAGGCATGCGACAGCGTCGGAGCGAAGCTGATCTTCGACGAGATCCAGACCGGTATGGGTCGCACTGGCCGCTGGTTCGCATCGCAGCATGAGGGTGTCGTGCCCGATGTCATGACGGTGGCCAAGTCGCTGGGCGGCTCCCTCGCGGCCATCTCCGCGACGATCTACACCGAGGAGATGCGCGAGTTCCTCATTCCGCATCCGTTCATCCACCTCTCGACGTTCGGCGGATCCGATCTTGCCTGCGCGATCGCTCTCGCCACCCTCGAGGTCATCGAGGAGGAGGGCCTCGTCGAGAACGCCGCCGCGATGGGCGATCGACTGCTCGGAGGGCTGACGGAGCTGGCGGTTCGCCATCCCGACATGATCGCCGAGACTCGGGGGCGCGGCCTGATGACCGGTGTGAAGTACCGCGAGGACTCGCACGGTCCGCGGATGTCGTACCAGCTCTCGCAGCGTGGCGTGCTAGCGATCTACAGCGGAAACGAACCCTCGGTGATGCGCCTGATGCCCTCGCTCGTCGTCGGGCCTGACGAGATCGACCTGCTGCTCACCGCGCTCGACGAGTCGATCAACGCGGTGCGCGCCGGTGACGGTCCGGCAGACGAAGTGACGACCCGCGTTCGGCGACGTCCGCAACGAGCAGCGCAGGAAGGCTGAGACGAATGGCGAACTGGGACGAGGTCGACGAGGCGCTGGCCGACTACACCGTCAGCTGCAACACCAACGAGCGCCTGCGCAAGATGCAGCGCGACTGGACGCGGATGCTGCACTTCGTGTGCAACGACACCAGCGACACCTTCAGCATGGACGTGCGGGCAGGGGAGATCGTCAGCACCGGTCAGGGGCACACGGGTGTGCCCGACATCATCGTGACGGCCGACTCCGAGACCTTCTGCGACATGTTCTGGGGCGACATCAACCCGATGCCCAAGTATCTGCGCGGGGAGATCCAGGTGCGCGGCTCGCAGGAGGACATCATGCGGCTCGACGCGATCAGCTACGTCATCTGGCCCGACGCGTGAGCGAAGACTCCGCCGCCGTCGTGGCGGATCACCACCCGCACCATCTGAGGCGTTCCGTCGGGACGGTGACGGCCACCGCCACATCAGCAGGGCTGGCCTTCGCCGCCATCAACTTCATCGGGGTCGTCTCCGTCGCTACGTTCGCAGCGGGATCGAGCGCCTGGCTGGCGATCCTCATCGGCGGTCTGCTCGCGTTCGTTGTTTCTGGTGTCTTCAGCGAACTCAACGGGATGTGGCCGACGGCCGCCGGCGTGCGGTTGTACATCTCCAGTGCCTTCGGTGTCCGGGCCGCACTCATCATCACGCTTACGTACATGACCACGGTGATCCTCGTGATCGCGGCGGACGCCTTCCTCATTGGCGCTGCCATTCAGCATGTCCTCGACGAGCCGCCTGCGCTCGCGTACGTGTGGATCCTTGCGCTGCTCGTGATCGCTACTGCCCTCAACCTCCGCGGCATCACCATGGCCGGCCGAGTGCAGTCGGTCGTGACGTACACCGTGCTCGCCGGCACCGTGCTGCTGTCGGTCGTGGCGCTGACAAAGCCCGGCATCGTGCCCGAGACACCGTTCGCCCTCTTCGGCAACGGCGTCATGTCCGGCTTCCAGGCAATCGCCTTCGCTCTCTTCCTCTTCGCGGCGTTTGAGTGGGTCACGACCACCGCCGAGGAGGCACGCAAGCCGAGCGTGATCACACGCGCGCTGTTCATCGGGCCGGTGCTCATCTGGCTCGCGGCGACAGCGTTCGCCCTCGGGCTGGATCACCTGGTGCCCAAGGATGTCGCGCACGGCAGTGCCTATCCGCAGCTCCTCCTCGGTCAGGCCGCCCTCGGGCGGGTCGGCGTGATCTGGATGCTCGGTGTCACGGTCCTCACCGCGATCAACACGTTCAACGGCGGCTTCCTCGTGGCATCGCGTTTCGTCTACGCGGCCGCACGCGAAGGCAACCTGCCGCGCTCGTTCGCGAAGCTGAACATGCGAGCTGTCCCGTGGCTGGCCGTCGTCGTCCTAGCCGCAGTGTCGGCCGTCGTCGGAGCCGTCGTCTTCGCAACCGGGAGATGGCTGCTGCTCGTCGCGGTGGGTGCAGCACTTGAGGCATCCGTGTTCGCCATCGCATCGGCCGCACTGCTGAAGCTGCGACGCACGAGCGACCGTCACCGTCCGTTCCGGCTGTGGGCTGGGCCTGCGGTCGCTGGCTTCGGCGCTGTGCTCTTTGCGGGCCTGGCCCTCGCCTCCGGCTTCTCCGACCCCGAGATCCCCACCCAGTTCTCCGCAGCGCCTGCTCTCATCGTGCTCGGGCTCGGAGCGGTGTCGACGGTCTACGTGCTGCTCGTCGTCCCGCGCCTGCATCGCGCAGCAGCCGCGCGACGTGCAGCAGCCCGTGCATCGGGCGAGCGGGTACGCCGACGTCCGCAGCGGCCCGCATGATGTGCGCTTCAGATGACGGTCAGCAGCGGTAGTGGATGAGGCGTGATGTCGCCGGATGAGCAGGCGGCACGAAGATAGCTCGCGCGACACTGCGGCTTGACCACTCGCCGGTGATGGTCTGATAGATCTCGCGATTGCAGACGAAACCGCCGGCGCCATCGCCTGGCCACTGAGCCCAGCTGGAACTCCAGCCCGGGTCGCAACTTGCGGAAGCGGGACGCGCGTACGCCTGGAACCACGACGGCGCCGGGTCCGCAGTTCCGATGGTGATGGTGACCTGACCGCTGCCGCCGGCAACGCCGTTGCCGCCGCCGTTCGTGGACGCGGCGAAGGAACTGAACGCCGGGCCGGTACTGCCGCCACCGCCACCGCCGCCGTAGTAGCCGCCTGAGCCGCCGTACATCTGGACCGCGCCGGAGCCGCCGCCGCCGAAGCCACCGCCGCCACCACCGC
>JAPLBU010000163.1:0-1734 GCA_026392575.1 Actinomycetota bacterium
ACGTTGGCGGAGTCGTAGGTGAAGGTTCCCCAGACGCCCGGCTTGGCGTGGAACTTCGCGCGGTACGCCTTGACGTAGCCGGAAGCATCGGGCATCTGAGCGGCCTCGGGCACGCCGCTGAAGGCACAGCCCTGCGAGGCGGCCACCCCGGCGCCCGTGACGAAGGCCGGATCGACGTTTGCGAGGCCCATGAAGCAGCTCGCCGTCGTGTTGGCCGCGGCGATCGCCGTCGCGATCTTGCTGCCCTGGGGGAAGTAGGTGCTCACGTAGAGGATGTCGGGCGAGAGCGCGAGCGCCTGCGTGACCTGAGCGGTGTAGCTGGACAGGCCCTCGGTGATCGGGATGCTCGCCACCGGAACTCCGTCGCCGCACACCATCGCCTTGCCCACGCGGTTGGCCATGCCCTGCGTGTAGGCCGACGGGTCCACGAGCATGACGACCTTGGGGCAGCCGCTGGACTGCGACATGTAGTTGATCTCCACCGGTGAGATCTGGCTGTTCTTCGGCTGCACGGTGACGCCCTCGCCCGTGGTGTCGTCCGTGGACGTCATCTGCACCGGCGTGACGCCGTTGGCCAGGTAGTAGGGCAGGTTCACGAGGCCGACCGACGAGTTGTACGGCCCGATCACGGCGACGGCACCGGCTGCTTTGACCTTCTGGGCGACCTCGAGGGCCAGATCGGGATTGGCCTGGTCGTCGGCCTTGATCAGCTTGACCTTGCGGCCGAGCACACCACCCTTGGCATTGATCTGGTCGACGGCGAGCTTGGCCCCGCGGTACATGTCGATGCCGTTGGACGCCTGTGATCCCGTGAGCGGTGCCTCCAGCGCGATGATGATCGGCGAGGGCGCGGCCGAGGCAACGGGCGCCACGGCCAGCCCGGCGGCCGTGCCGGAGACAACGAGGGCGGCCAAGGCTGCCACGGAAACGGAACGGGTGCTCAGGCGGAAGGTCATGGCTGGACCCTAGGGGGAGCTACCCTCCTCCGCACCGTCGGGGTTTGCGGGATGTCGCTCAGGAGCTTCCTGCGTTGATGTACGGCGACAAGATGGCCCCTTCGTCCACGCCCCACTTACCCAGCACGCGGGCATAGGTGCCATCGGCCTGGAGGTCGGTAATCGCAGTCAGCAGAGCCGGTGCCAGTCCCTCGCGGTTCTTTCGCAAAGGCATCCCGTAGAACTGCACGTCGTAGGTCCGGCCGGCCTGCACCAGCCGCCCACTGCTCTGCAGGATGGCATCCAAGGTGACGGGCGAATCGGCCGTGTAGGCAGCCGCGAAGCCCGACAGCACCTCGTTTGTGACCTCATCCTGGGTCCGAAGACTCGTAACGATGATGGGCTCCTGACCCGATTTCTCACACGCAGCGGACTTGGCTGGCAGGTCCACGGTCTGCTGGTAAGTGCCCGACCGCACCGCGATCGTCAGGCCACAGGCGGTGTCCGGCGTGATCGCACTGCCCGTCGGGGCGGCCCAGGTAATCCCGCCCTGGTAGTAGTCGACGAACACGACCGACTGCTGTCGCAACTTGGTGTCAAACATGGAGGCCAGCCCCATATCGACCGCGCCACCCGCGACTTCAGCGATGATCTGGTCGAAGGGCGTGACAACGAATCGTGCCGTGAGACCCAGACGCGCCGCGATTTCATTGCCCAGCTCGATCTCCCACCCGACCAGGTCGCCCCCCTCACCGGTGTAGGAGTTCGGGCGCGATACGCCATCCGTCGCAATGACGAG
>JAPLBU010000163.1:1751-5221 GCA_026392575.1 Actinomycetota bacterium
GCTGGCAGCTGCGAGGTCGCTTCCGCCAGCACCGGATCGACCGACGGCGCGATGGATGCCACAGCGGCATCGGAGGTGCCCTCGCTGCTCGAGCATCCTGCGAGAGCGAGGCCCAGCACGATCCCGCCCACGACCGCGAGTCTGGCGGTCTTCGTAGCCGTCACCATCACAGTTCCTGCCTTTCCACGAGGGACGAGAAGAGCCCGTCCTGGGAGACGAGCTCGTCATATGTTCCCTGCTCGACCACGAGGCCGCCGTCGAGGACAACGATCACATCCGCCTGTCGGATCGTCGAGAGGCGGTGCGCGATGACGATGCGTGTCACCCCGAGCTCAGCGACGCTGCGCGTGACCGTCTCCTGCGTGATGTTGTCCAGCGCGCTGGTGGCTTCGTCAAGGAACAGGACGGTCGGGCCATTCGCGAGTGCGCGCGCCAGCAGGATGCGCTGACGCTGCCCGCCGGATACGAGGCTGGAGCCCTCGTCGATGATCGTGTCGAGTCCCTGCGGCATGGCTCGCACCGCATCGTCCATCCTGACGTTCGCCAGCAGCTCCCACACCCGCGAATCGGGAATGCCACCGGTCGAAATCGTGACGTTCTCCCGGATCGTGCCCGGCAGAAGCAGGCTGGACTGGAGTACCACTCCGAACTGGCGACGGACCGCCTCGACATCAAGCGCCGCGAGATCACTGTCGTCGTACATCACCACACCCGTGCGCGGCGTCTCGAAACCGAGCAGGAGTCGCAGGAGCGTCGACTTGCCCGAACCGGATGTTCCGACGATGGCCACGAATGAACCCGGCTCGGCATGGAAGGAGACATCGCGAAGCACCCACGGGTGATCCTCGCCATATCGGAAGCCGAGCGACCGCACCTCGACCGCACCGCGCAGCACACCCGGGTCCTCGCGCCGCACGTCGACCTCCGGCTCAATCGCCAGGAGGGGGGCGAGTCGGGTGACCGAGGGCGCGATGAGCGCCATGGACCGGATCGTGAGCATGAGCCCCGTGACACCCGCGCTGAACTGCCCGAACGACGAGAGAAAGGCAAGGAAGGACGCTGATGTGATCGAGCCGACCGGGACCATCGTGGCGACAACTACGAAGGCGAGCAAAGCCGCACTGAACACACCGACCCGGAAAATCTCCATCTGGATCTCCGCAGCCCAACGGCGGTTGAAGGCGCTTCGGAAGCCGGCATAGGCCGCAGCCCAGCGGCCGAACCCCGCAACCTCACCATCGGTCATTCGCACCGGCAGCCAGCCGCGGAGCAGGTCGAGGGTGACCTCATCCACCTCGACGAGGCGTTCGAGTTCCTCAAGCTTGCGTCGGCTCTCGAGCCGTACGAAAAGCAGCATGACCACGATGAGCAGCGCGCCGATGGCCACAGCGACGGTGCCGAGGGACGGGATGAGTACGACCATCAGGATCCCGTTGAGTACGGTGAGCACAAGTGCCAGCAGGCCGACCGTGACGGCATCATTCAGCGCCGTCTGCAGAGTCGATGCCAAGAGGATGCGGCTGGCCAACGCCGCACTCGACCACTGGCGCAATGCCGAAGCGGGCAGCCGAAGGACGCGGTCGAGCACTGCCCCGCCGGTGATCATCTCCATCGAGTCGCTGACACGGATTAACTGATACGTGCTCATGTAGGCGAATAGTCCGGCAGCGACGGCAAGGGAGACCAGAACGATCGTTATCCCGATCAGACGTGAGGTCTCGGCATTGGGCACGATCTCGTCGAACACCAATGCTGTTGCAAGGGGGATCGACAATCCGATGACGCCGACCGCGATGGACGCAAGCACGCCCCAGGTGAGGTCGCGCTTCGAACCTCGCAACGACAGCAGGAACAACTCCTTGACGCTGACTGCTCGCGCGGGCAGCCCACGAATGATCTCGAGTGCGTTCGGGGCGATGCGCGCGGCAATGGCCGCTGTGACCGGCTCGGGCGCCACCCCGACCTGGTGCAGGATCGGCCGGAACATGGGGCCGGGCAGGATCGCAGCCAGGCCCCCGTCCAGCACCACCGCGAGCGGGGGCACATTGAGCTCCCACCACTCATCATCGAACAGCACCGCGCGGGTGCGGATCTGCGAACCCGACAGTGCCCGCTTGATCTGCTCCAGCGGCGGTGCCGACGCGTCTACCGTCACCGGTCTCTGGACGAAGTCGAGCTCGCCCGCGAGCAGGGCCACGACCTCAGCGACACGGCCGGCCTGAACGGGTGCCGTTGGCACGGCAATGCGCCCGTCCATCAGGCGCCCGAGGTTCGCGGCCGCGAGATCGGCCTCGAAGTTCTTCCGCTCCGCCTCCCGCTGCACCGGTCGCGTCGTCTTCTTGCTCATGCGTCCATCAGCTCCCGGTAGAGCCCGTGTCCGGCAGCCAACTCGTGGTGAGTGCCGCGCTCCGCGACGCGTCCATGATCGAGCACGATGATCTCGTCGGCATCGCGGACCGTGGAGAGGCGGTGCGCGATCACGAGTGCCGTGCAGCCGCGGGACCTTAGCTGCTCCACGACCCCGGCCTCGGTGCGGGCATCGAGGGAGCTGGTGGCCTCATCGAGGACGAGGAGCCGCGGTCGGCGGACGAGCGCGCGCGCAATGACCAGTCTCTGACGCTGGCCACCCGAGAGGTCGCGGCCGTCCTCGGCGATCCATGCGTCATAACCGCCGGGACGACTGATGATCTCGTTGTGCACCCGAGCATCCTGCGCGGCTTCGACCACATCGCGATCGGCGATCAGCGGATCGAACATCGTGATGTTCGCGCGAACGGATGCCTGATACAGCACGACATCCTGATCGACGAACGCCACCTGCCGGGCGCGCTCCGCAGTCGAGTAGTCAATCAACGCACGATTGTCGAGCAGAACCTCGCCGGCCCACGGCTGATACAAGCCCGCCACCAACCGGCCCACGGTCGATTTGCCGCTGCCGCTCGATCCCACGATCGCGACGATGCGCCCGGGTGCAATGTGCAGGGTGATATCTGAGAGGAGCGGCGGCGCCGTCGGGCTGTAGCCGAAGGTGATGCCCCTCAGATCGAGTGCAGCCGCCCACGGGTCCACGACGAGCCGACCACGATGGTGCGTATGGCCTGACGTGAGTGCCGAGAGGTCGTCATCCAAGGAATCGCCGGTAGACGCAACCCGTGCATCGGCTCGCCCCGACTCCACCTCGATGTCGCGCACTGCGACCGACGTCGTTACCCGCGCGGGGCGTAGACCGTCGACGCCCGGGTCCCAGAGGGAGACATCGACACTCTGCTCGAGCACGTCATTGATCTGCTCAAGGGCGCCCTTGAGGTTGAAGACCGAGTCGACACTCGGGACGAGGACGGCCATCGGGGCCAGGAATCCAGCGAGCAGGATGCTGAAGCCCGCGAGCGTGCCCTGGGTCAACGAGCCCTCGATGACCAGGAGCCCACCGAGTCCGAGCACGAGCGCACTGGTGAGGAGCATGACCAGCA
>JAPLBU010000163.1:5248-10403 GCA_026392575.1 Actinomycetota bacterium
ATCGAAGGCGACGTCCTCGTTGCCGGTCGCCTTCAGGGCCTCGAGCAGTCGCCGGCTCACACCCAATTGGGTTGCGGTGACGGCGCCCTCGCGGGACTGGCGTTGGCGCACCTCGGTGCGGGTACGGGCAACCTTCGCCACCATAAGCACGCCGAGGACGAAGCCGAGCAGCGCGACGACGGCGAGAAGTGGTGCGAAGATGAACATCACCACGAGGTAGAAGGCACCCGTGATCTGTGCGAGCAGGGCCGCTGTGAACCGACCGGACAGCACATCCGCCATCTGCTCGTTCAACTTCACGCGGTAGGCGAGCGTGGTCGCATCACGTTGGCTGTAGAACCACGCTGGCATCCGGATGAGGTGCCAGACGAAGTAGGCCGCGTTCAAGGTGACGGTGCCGGTCAGCAACCGGCGCAGCCCGAACAGCTGCAGGGCAGTGAGGATGACGGTGAAGGCGAGCGCCACCGTCAGTCCGATCATGATTCCGCGCACCCCAGACGTGTCACCTCCGCTCAGGTAGCCATCGACGAAGAGCCGCATGAAGCCGGGGGCTGCCACACCGGGGATGATCAGGGCGAGCCCAGCGATGACGACGTAGGCGATGCCGGCCTTGGTGCGCGCGGCTCGCGATGCCAGCAACGACACCATTCCCGGCACCCGCGGACCAGGACGGAAGCCCGGGCCCGGCGTGATGGCCAGCACGCGCGGCCCGAGCAGGTTCCCGATCGACGCGGCCGACACCTCCACGCGGCCGTCGATCGGGTCGACGATGCCCCAGGCATCACCCCGGTGCCGGTCGATGACCGCAATATGCGCCGTGCCCCAGCTGGCGATCAGGGGAAGTGACTCGGACGCCAGCACCTCAGGGCTGCCCTCGCGAACATCGGCGATGAAGCCATAGGTCTCCGCTGCGCGAGCCAGCACATCGAGGTCAGTGCCATCGCGACCGACTCCGCACACCATGCGGAGTTCCTCCTGCCCGACCGCCAGACCATGCGAGGCGAGCACCATGCCGAGGCAGGTGACTCCCGTCTCGTTCTCGCCCTGGGCCAGCCGAACCTCAACGGACATCAGATGCCGAGGAGGGTCGACAACGGTGTCGTACTGCCGAGGACGATGCTGCCGCTCCATGGGGTTCCGGCGAGGGGTGTGAACGGCGGGCCGGTGCCGACCGTCCAGGCGAAGCCCGATGGGTTGGTGGGATCCGGCTCCAACCGGATCCGCACTTCGACCACCGGCTCACCGATGTCCGACGACGAATCGAACCCGGAGATGCTGCCCTCGAGCTGAGCCACCCGCGCATCGCTCATCGGCGAGGCACCTACCGACATCACGGTCCCGGTCAAGTAGCCGAAATCACCGACGGGAACAGAGTCAGGCGCGATTCGGGCCAGCTGGCCGACCTTGACATCCCCGACCGTCGAAACCGGCATCAAGGCGATCGCCTCGAGCGCCTCGCCGTTGTTCTGCAATGTGCCGACCGTGTCACCGACATTGACGAAGTCACCGACCTGCGTGGAGATCTCGATGATGACGCCCGTGACCGGCGAGAGCACACGCAGCGACCGACCGGCATCATCCTTGACCACCGCGATGGTGTTGCCCGCCTGCACGGTCTCGCCGACGCCCACGTAGACATCGGTCACGGTCCCGTCGAGCGACGTGCCGATGTTGACCGGGCCGCCCTGCGTCGAGATGATCCCCGTCGCGAGAACCGTCTTCGGCGCTCGTGCCAGCGCGGCCCAGGCGAGCACCCCGAACAGCAGAGTGACCACCGCGATCAGCATGATCCACGTGCGCGGCCGTGCGAACTGGGCGATCTGGTTGAGCCGCACCATCGGCGAGACTGCCGGCTCCTGTTCCACGCGGATGACCCTAGCCGTCCGGTGGACCGGCCGTCGGCCGAGCGGCTAGAAGGCGAACGCCTCGTGGTGGATCCGTCGGTCGGCGATGCCCAGCCCGTCCAGTGCGCTCAGTACCAACGATGCGAAGGGGCCGGGGCCGCATAGGTAGACGTCGGCCTCGCTGATCGTTCGGCCCGCAGGGCGAGGTCCTCCTCCGCGCGCACCCGATAGATCAGCGTCACATCGGCGTGGTCAGGGAGGTCGTCCATCATCGCCCGGATCGGCGTGATGCCGACGCCCGCGGCCACGCAGACGACCGTGTTCGAGTGCCGCTTGTCCGCTGTGAAGACACCGTACGGGCCCTCCGCGAAAACGCGCGTCCCCCGCTTCAGGCGTGCCAGCGAGCTGGAGTGGTCGCCGAGTGCCTTGACAGTGATGCGCAGGCAGTCAGGGTTGTGCCCTGCAGAGATTGAATAGGGGTGGGCCTGCCACCAGTGGTCGCGCGTGATGAAGCGCCACGCGTAGAACTGGCCACCCTTGACGTGCATCTTCGCGAGGCCGCGGCCGCGCATGTAGACGGATACGACGCCGGGTGCCTCTTCGACCACGTCGTCCACCACGAGACCAAGGCGCATCGACTGCACGATGGGAACCAGGAACCGGAAGCCCAGGACCGTGCCGAACACCACGACGTAGAGCGCCATCCAGGCCGTCCCGATCAGCGGGTAGTCCGTGAACATCGGGCCGAAGGCGACCGCGTGCCCGTAGGCGAGTGCGATCGCAACGTAGAAGTACATGTGCGACACATGCCACGACTCGTACTTCATCTTGCGGCGCACCCGACGCGAAGATGACAGGCCCAGGGCCATCATTATGATGAACGACGCCAGCGCCGGCATCATCCACTCGTAGTCGAGGACCATGGTGACGAACTCCGTCACCGGACCGACTCCTGCAGCAGCGGCCCAGCCCAGAGTCGACAGCACGACATGGGCGAGGATCAGCAGCAGTGCCGCCGGGCCGACCGTGCGATGCCACACCAGCATGCGGTCGTGGCCGACCTCGCGCTCGAGCCAGGGCATCCGGGAGGACAGGAGGATGGCGATCAGGGCGAGATAGGTGCCGAGCATCGCTGTGACGGACCCGCCGAGGATGAACCAGCCGCCCACATCGACCCGGCCCTCCCACGTGACCATGACGGCAGCCGCGACCGCGGCCCCCGCCCCGAGGCCCGCGACCAACGCGGCGAGGTCTGCGCGATAACGGCTGCGGCCCTTCGCGGGGTGGCGGTAGATCGGATCGTCGGCGCTGCCGAGGTGTGCCAGTCGATCGGCCTGTCGCCGATCGACTGTTATCCGGCCACCAGGCTCGAACAGCACCGTGTCCGGCACGGGGTTCGCAACGCGGGCATCGCGCCGGCCGACCAGGAATACGGGCGAGCTATCCAGTGACATGTCTTGGGTATCGGCCCGATCGCCAACGCCCGGCCGATACCCACCGTGAGCAAGCGGTATTCGGAGAGCGGAAGGGTCAGGCACGATGAGGCGCGCAATTCTGGTGACGGCAGGCACGGCAGCGGGATTGGCCGCCGTCCTCACCTACACCCCCCGGCCGGCCGAGTCCGCCGCCCTTCCCATCGCGCTGCCGGCAGCGCCCGCTGCGCCCTCGGCGGCTGCGGCTCCAGCCACACCCGTGGACGCCACCGCCGATGCGCCTGCCTCCGTTCCGACGCCCGCACCCACACCCACACCCACGGTCGCGAGTGCCCAGAGTTACGTCGGCCCCGTCATCGAGACGGCCTTCGGCCCCGTACAGGTCGAGGTGACCGTCGAGGGCGGGACAATCACCGCGGCGAACGCGTTGCAGGTCCCAAGCGCCGATCCCAAGTCGATCAAGATCGGAAGGAAGGCGATCCCGCAGCTCCAGCAGGAGACTCTCGTCGCGCAGTCCGCGGATGTCGCCGTGGTTTCCGGGGCGTCCTACACATCGGACGGCTGGAAGCAGTCGCTCGCTGGCGCACTGAGCCAACTACCCGCTGATTCCGCATCGAGCATCGTCGCCAGCTCATAACCGACGCACTCACGACAGCAGGATCGGGTCGCCTCCCACGGCGATCGTGCCCGCCACCGGCGTGGTCGCACCCTGGAAGGCCGTCGCCTGCGTGAACCCCGCCGGCACCTTCAGCGATCCAGCCGAGGCATCGTCGGTGTAGGCGATGGAGAACGGCACGCCACCACGATCGAAGTTGCACAGCACCACAGCGGCTTCCGATGAACACCCGCTGAATCGCGCCCCCTCGACCCAGCCGCGAAGAGCGATGTACGCACGGGTCGACAGGTAGCTGTTCCACATCTGGATGCCGAGGAGTCGGTACTCCGCTGTCCACGCATACCAGTAGCTGCGCGCGATGCCGTAGCGCAGCGAGTCGAGGTACGTGCGGGAGACGTAGCCGGGGATCTCCGCATCCGGGATGGTGCGTGCGGCCTGGCCGCTGCCCGGGTTGGTGATGCCGTAGTTGATCTCCGTCTCCCAGATGGGCTTCGCCGGGGCCTTGGCGATGCGCAGTGCCGTCTTCATCATGCCGAGCAGATACGAGCGGTCCTTCGTCGTGCCCGCCGCCGTCGGATACAGGTGCACGGAGTAGGCGTCGACCGGCCAGTTCAGAGCGCCCAGGGCCGCCAGGTATTCGGGGTAGAACTCGGTGAAGCCCTTGACCCAGCGCGATCCAGTCGAGGCGGCGACTACCACGGCGCCCGGCTGTGCAGCCTTGATGATCGGGTAGGCACGGGCGGTCAGGTCGGCCAGCAACTCCGGGGTCCCACGCCAGAACTCCGAGATGTTGCCCTCGTTCCAGATCTGGTACGCCCCGATCCGGCCGCCATAGCGGGCAAGAACTGCGCGGATGTACTGCTCGAAGTAGGCGGGGTCAGTCATCGGCATCGACGAGCCCGGACCGGCGAACTCGTTGCCCGGCGCGGGGCCCACGGCCGCCCACGACGGCGTACCGCCGAGGACGAGCAGCACCTGCTGCCCGGCGCGTTCCGCCTGCGCGACCTGACGATCGAGGGCTTCCCACGTGTACACGCCGCGCGCCTTCTCGATCTGGTTCCACGAAGTCGAGGTGTCCCACAGTCGGACGGTCCCGGCACCCTCGGGCGCGCCCTGAACCGGATGGTTGCCGAACAGCGTCCCACTGACGATGATGCCCGCATCGGGGATGTCGGCGTCGTCAGGCAGGGTCGGTCGGTATGGGTTCGCGATGCGCAGCCCGGTCATCCGCTCGACCGGCTTGAGGCCCTTGCCCGTCACCG
>JAPLBU010000163.1:10417-19320 GCA_026392575.1 Actinomycetota bacterium
CCGTGACCCGCAAGTACAGGCGGCCAAGAGTCTCACCCGTGGTCATGCTGAACTTCTTGCTGCCCTTGCCCTTGACGGCCCAGGTGGAGACGGGCGTCCAGGTCGCCTGATCCCAGGACGTGCTCAGCGCAGCGGTGCGAGCAACGGCCGGATTGGCATTGGCCACATCCACCGTCAACGGGAAGCTGCTGTACCCGAGCGCCTCAGCGGGGACCGTGAGAACGATGGGCGGCGTGCGCCTCGGCGCAGCCGAGGCCGGCGCGGCAGACAACAGGCCTGCAAGCACGCCGACACACACAAATACCGCGGCTATCCGTCGCATCCGGAGGCTCCCTGAATCGTCCGGCCGCCAGAGGCGGTGTACGCCTCAGAATAGCGGCCTACGCCTCCGAGTAAACGGCCGACGGGTCGTAGCCGTAGAAGGCTGTCCGGGCGGCGCGGCGCGTCTGCGCCTCGTCCTCCATGGCCGTAGCGAACGCCGGGTCGAGCTCCGGAGACGGGACCTTGGTGACGGGGTTGCGCTCGAAGATCCACTTCTCCAGGGCCGGGCCGGATTCAAAGGAGTTGATGAGGCAGTAGCGCGGCTCGGTGCCGACATGCCACACGGAATGCCACATGCGCTCGGAGTCGACGACGAGCTGCGCACCGGCGCGCAGGGGTATGCGCGTCTCGGTGCTCGGATCGTTGATGTCCTCGCGCAGGACCATGAAGGAGCCGGGGTTGTCGGTCAGCTGCATGAACTGGCGGATGACCCAGCCCTCGCCCTCAGGATTGCGCCGGTTGTTGTCGTCGAGGTGCGAGTTGTAGAGCGAATCCGCGAAGCTGTTCGGCTGCAGCTCGATGATGCGGCAGCGGCCGACGCGGGCGTCGACCTCCTTGACGCGCTGCACGAGCGTGGGTGCCTTCGCGACCTGCGAGTCGATCCAGATGCCATCCTTGTCGCTGCGCGGCGGATCGCTGTGCCAGAAGGCGTTGCAGCCGATCTCGCCCTGCGCGCTGGCGAGCGGCGCGAACCGCGTATCGCCGGACGACTTCCAGTCGACGTACTCCAGGCTCATCCACTCCGACGGGTCAACCACACCGCCATAGGAGTCGAGAACTGCGTAGCCGGTCTCCTCGAGGACGGACATGCGGTAATGCGACACGGTGCCTCCTGCAATCGGAATTCCTCCCATTGTCAGCCCGGCGCGCCGGGGACTTTCACGTCGAACGGCCCGTGTCGCTAGGGACCTTGGTCCCGTTCGCCGCGCACCGTTACAGTCCCGGCATGCCCATTGCCATCGGAGATCCCCTGCCCGGCGCGTTCACGCCCGGATGCTCGCGTGTTCACCTGCCGGGGTACGCGACCCATGCCGCGGACATCGCCGGGAAGGGCGTCGACACCATCGCCTGCATCTCCGTCAACGACGTCTACGTCATGGACGCCTGGGGTCAGGCCCACGACGTCAACGCGACCATCACGATGATCGCCGATGGGGATGCGTCTTTCACGAAGGCCGTCGGCCTCGAGATCGAGGTCGATCGCAATGCCCTCGGGCTCCGCTCGCAGCGCTACGCGATGGTGCTGCAGGACGGCGTGGTCACCGACCTGCTGCTCGAGGACAACGGACTATCCGTCGCCAACAGCGCTGCGGAGTGCGTGCTCGGTCGGCTGTAGATCCGGCCGGCCGCGCCGGTCAGCGGGACGCGCGGCGGGTCAGCGTGCCGATGATCATGGCTGCCCCCCACGGACCCATCACCCAGATCGGCCAGTAGCTCGGGGCGTCGCCGCCCCCGGAGACCCACGTACCCAGCCAGATGACGTTGACCAGGATGCTGACGCCGGCCCAGGCCGCCCAGCCCTTGCGCATATTGCGATCCTGCTCGTCGTCATCGTCGGCCACGGCTACCCCGTTCGGCACGGGCACGGCAGGCGCTGCAGGTACCGGAGGCTGCACCGGGAGATCGCTGACGAGAGCCGCGAGTTCTCCGTAGGTACGTGCCTCATGCGCGGATGCCATCCGCGACTGGAACTCGTCGTTCTCGAGCCGTCCCTCGGCGTAGGCCTCGCGCATCAGCGAGATCGTGTGATCACGGTCCTCGTCACTGGCGCGAAGTTCGGGAGTGTCCGTCATGACTGCGAGCCTACGCTCGCTATCGATGTGAGCGCGTGTTACAGCCGCGCAGCGATCGCCGTTGCCAGCCTCATCGGCGCATCGGCGTGGTGCGACAGGAAGAGCGACGGCTCGGTGAGCTCGAGTTCGAGGAGCTGCGGCATCCCGTCAGGGCCAGGAATCAAGTCAACGCGGGCGTAGAGCACGTGCTCGAAACCACCGGGGATGCAGGCGACGATCCGGCGCGCAGCGTCGAACTCGGCGGACGTCGGGTCACGCGGGTCGATCTGCTCCTGCACGAACAGGCCCTCAACCCGCTCGCCCTCCACGCCGCGGGTGAGGAGCGGTCCCTTGCGAATAGCGTGCGAGAACTGGCCACCGAGGAACAGCACGGCCGTCTCGCCGATCGTGTCGACGGCCTCGAGGTAGGGCTGGATCATCACGGTGCGGCCCGCGTCGAGCAGACCGCGCACGTGCGCACGCGCTTCGTCGAGGGGCGCATCCGATGCGTAGCGCATGGTGTCGCGGGATCCGGCGGACACGGCCGGCTTCACGACGAAGTCGACGTAACCCTCGGCCGGTGACCATCCCGTCGGGTCGTCGCCGGGCTCAAGGAACAGCGTGGGCACCACAGGCATGCCCTGCTCAGCGAGAGCGCGCAGGTAGCGCTTGTCGGTGTTCCACTCGATGACGGCTGCTGGGTTCAGCAGGAGCGTGACGGCCTCGACCGCGCGTGTCCAGGCGATGAATGCCGGTCGGTCCTGCGAGTAGTCCCATGTCTCGCGCACCACCACGGCGTCGAAGGACGACCAGTCGACGCTCTCGTTGGTCCACACGGCAGGAACGGCCGCGATGCCGAGTTCAGCCAGGGCCGGAATCAGCAGTCGATCCTCGTCATCCAGCAGCGGAAACTCGCGGCAGGTGGCAAGCGCGACGGACGGCACGGTGGACTCCTTCAGCAGGTGCGGCCACACTGCATCCCATGGCCGCCCGCAAGTATGCCCCGCCCCGCACGTGGGTCGCAGAGGGTGGTGACTGGCCCTATGGTCCCTTCACCGCGGATGCTCCGCCGTATGCCGTCGTCACCGCGGCCGTGGTGCGCGCGTACCGTCAGGCGGCCGGGTCGCGCAGCCTGCGGTCCGTTGCGGAACCTGCCGGCATCGACCCGACCAGCCTCAGTCGGATGCTGTCCGGCGAGACGGTCCCCGATGTGCACACGGTCGCCGTCCTTGAGGACGCACTCGACGCTGCACTCTGGCCGGAATACCCGCGAGGCTAGGCGCAAGCACCTAGCCTCGCGGGATTCCAGGCTGCGACTACTCCGTGATGGTGAGGGTGATGTCGCGCGTCGAGGCGTCGGGGTTGGTCACCGTGATGATGGCCGTGCCGGGCGCGAGGGTCTTGCCACCGGGGTTGAACGTGGCGCCGCCCTCTTCCTTGGCCTGGGTCAGCTCGACGAGGTCGGGCTTGTCTGTGGCGACGGTCGTGCCCATGAGGTTGTCGGCCGCGATGATGATGTCGAGGTAGTCGCCAACCTTCGCGGTTGCCGCAGTCTGATCCTCAGTGATGATGACGGGCGGCAGCATCTGCGTGCTCCCTGCGGATGAGGCGGCCGCCGAAGCGGAGGCCGCGGGCTCACTTGTCGACGACGAGCAGCCGGCGAGCACGGCGACACCCAGGAGGGTGGCGGCGCTGACAGCGGCGACGGTGCGGATGCGGCTCATGGTGGGGCTCCTTGATCGGGGTCGGATGACACTGCGGGGATCATGCCCCGCCCGGGCCAAGGTTAAACGTCGGTGGCGCCGTGGGTTTCATCGAGGCGGGCGAGCTTCTCCACTCGGCCCCGATGGCGGCCGCCCTCGAAATCGGTCTCGAGGAAGACGGCGAGTGCTGCGATCGCCGAATCAGGGTCGGTGAACCGCTCCCCGAAACAGGCCACGTTCGCGTCGTTGTGTTGCCGGGTGATCTGCGCATCCTCCACATCGCGGATCACCCCGCCGGCCGGGCACCTTGTTGGCCGCCATGCAGATCCCCTGACCGCTCCCGCACACGGCGACGCCGCGGTCGACCTCACCGCTCGCGACAGCCCGGCCGACAAGTCCCCCGTAGTGCGGGTAGTCAACGCGGGCCTCGCTGTAGGCGCCGACGTCGGTGACCACGTGGCCGTTCTCGAGCAGCCACGCCTTGAGGGTCTCCTTCAGCAGGTACCCCGCATGGTCAGAGCCGATCGCGATTCTCATATGCCCTCCCCGGCCGTTGCCACGCGCACCATCATCTCGCGACGGCGAGCAAGTAGTTCGACGGCATCGGGACGGGGCATCACGACGCTCGCGCGAGACACTGGACGCGGGTTGCTCGTCAGGCCCGCCGCGAGCAGGGCGGCGCCGACCACAGCGGAGTCCGGCGCGTCCGTCACGGCGAGGGTCAGGCCCGTCGCATCCGCCAGCAGCTGACGGAACGCCGGGTCATGCGTCCCACCACCAACCAGGGGAACGACATCGGGCATGGGATCACCCGAGTCCTGCACCGCCTCGACACCGAGGGCAACGGCCTGCGCGACTCCCTCGAGCACACTGCGCAGCATCGCGGCGCGATCGGTCGACAGGCTCATGCCATGCCATGAGCCGCGCAGCTCCGGATTCATGAACGGCGTGCGCTCGCCCGACAGGTACGGCACGAACATCGGGTCGTCGGCTCGAACGCCGTGCGCCAGTGCGGCAGCGGCCTCCTCGACGGTCGCGTCGAACCAGGCCAGCGCCGCAGTTAGGGACAGCCCCGAACTCTGCACGGCCCCGATTCGATACCAACCATCGCCCGGCGCACCTGCCGTCGCGAACGTGTGCGTGCGCAGCGTCGCGTCAAGGCTCGGCGACGACATCAGCCGCACGACCTGCGCACCACTGCCGACCGCGACGAACCCGTCGTCGGCTCCGAGGCCCAGCCCCGCGAGCGCGCAGGCGGTGTCGGCAGCCCCGACTACGCAGGGCAGAGCATCGTCGAGCCCGGGCAAGGCGAGTGCCCCGGCCGCGTCAGCGGATCCGCGGACCGGCGGCAGCAGCGTGATCGGCAGCCCGACCCAGGCGATTGCCCGCTCAGACCACTCGCCCGACACGACGTCGTAGAGCATCGTTCCCGATGCGTCACTCGGGTCCGTCGCGAGATCGCCACCCAGGGCAACCCGCAGCCAGTCCTTGGGCTGCAGCACATGCACCGCACGCGCCATCACATCCGGCTCGTTCTCGAGCAGCCACGCAAGGCTCGTTGCCGCGAACCCCGTCACGGCTGGCGACCCCAGGCGGCTGAGCTCGGCGTGGGTGAGGTCGCTCCCCAGCGCTCGGGCCTGCTCGACCGAACGGCCATCGGCCCACAGGATCGCCGGGCGCAGCGGAGTGAAGACTGCATCGGTGACGACCACGCCGTGCATCTGGCCGGAGAAGCCCGCGGACAACGGCCGCTCCCCGGTCGTCGAGAGGACTTCGGCCACGACCTCTCGCGCACCCGCCAGCCACGCAGCCGGATCACTCTCCGCCCAGCCGGGTCGCGGGGCGTCGACGGAATACGGACGGCTCGCCTTCGCGAGCACCACGCCGTCAGCGTCCACGAGCGCGGCCTTGACGGAGCCCGTGCCGAGGTCAATACCCAGCCGCATGCGACCTCCCTCGACGACGTGGACTGCTCCGAAGCGTATTGCCACGCCTTCCGCGATACTGGCGGCATGGGTGCACGCGTTGTCGTCGTCGGAAGCCTGAACCTCGACCTGGTCATCGGTCTCGAGCGCATGCCCGACTCGGGCGAGACAGTGTTCGGCGATGCACTCGAGCAGCATGCCGGCGGCAAGGGACTCAACCAGGCTGTGGCTGCCGCACGGATCGGGGTGCCGGTGTCGATGATCGGGGCCCTCGGGTCCGATGCCTCCGGCGCCTGGCTGCGCGACGTCGTCGATGCCGAGGGCATTGACGGGTCAGCGGTCGCTCAGGTCGACGGGATCTCCGGAACCGCCCTCATCGAGGTCGACGCGAGCGGCGCGAACCGCATTGTCGTCATCGCAGGTGCCAACGCACACGTCACCGCTGAGCACGTGCGCACATCGATCGCCGCACTCGACGACATCGCCATCGTGCTCACGCAGGGCGAGGTGCCGACCGATGCGATCGTCTCTGCGATGCAGGCGGGTCGTGCCGCTGGCGCACGGACGATCCTCAACCCCGCACCCGTGCGTGACTACCCCGAGGCGCTGTATTCACTTGTCGACATCGTCATCCCGAACGAGCATGAGGCCGCGCAACTGACGGGCCTGCCGACCGAGACCGCTGACCAAGCCACCGTTGCAGCGCGCCACCTCGTGCGCCTCGGTGCCGGCTGCGCCATCGTCACGCGCGGCGGCGAGGGCGCCGTGTGGGCCACGGCGGATGCCAGCGGATCATGTGCCGCGTTCCCGATCGTCCCCGTCGACACCGTCGCCGCGGGCGATGCCTTCTGCGGTGGACTCTCGGCCGCACTCGCCGAAGGGCACGACCTGACCGACGCGCTGCGCTGGGGAAGTGCCGCCGGAGCCCTCGCTGCCACCGCCGCCGGTGCCGTGCCCTCGCTGCCGCGCCGCGAGTCCGTCGAGCGGCTCGTCACCTCCGCCGAATAGGTGCGACGGCCTTAACTAGTGCGGGACCGACAGCGGGGTCGTGATCGTCATGCCGTTTCGCGTCACCGTGACGCCGTTCGCATCGATCGTTACCGGCACAGACTCGCCGTCAACACGCGGCACGAAGACCGTGACGAGAGTGTGGGCATCCGCGGTGGGCGCGAGACCAACCTCGCGTGACAGGACGGCACCGGGCAGTTTCTGCCCCCACTCACCGGTAAACCAGCCGACCGACGAGCCGTTCCTCGCCGTGCGGACATCCCAGCCGCCTTCGCCCGACTTGTACACGTCGAGGCGCTTGTCGTCTGCACCGAACGTGAACACGTCGTTCTCGTACGACACGGCTCCGATGCCGGGCGGAATCTGCCAGCGCTGTGTCATGGTCCGCTTCGCGTAGCGCTTGAGCTGCTTCTTCTTGCCCGGCAGCCGCGCTGCGCTCACCTGGTCACTGACGATGAAGACATCGACGGAGCGGACGTATGTGGTGCAGCGCGTCACGTCGACGCTGCCCCAGGTGCGGTCGGCCAGGCACGTGGTGTCGTTGCCACCGAGTTCCCAGTCCGAGTTGGTCGCCACCCGGCGCACGCCCTGCGACGACGTGCGCTGCACGTTGCTGACGGTGACCGATGAGTGCGCAGCACGCGACTTCATGAAATAGCGCAGCGAGCTGCCGTTGTCGTAGCGATAAGGGCCCGGATCGCCGATCCACTCGACTCCCTTGGAGTAGAGCGTCAGCGCACCGCCGTCGTCATGGGTGTGCGGCGTGATCGGACGCGTCGAGGTGAAGCGCAGCGAGTAATAGGTATCCGGCCCACCGGGCTGCGGGTTCCAGCCAGCACGGCCGAACACGTAGCCGCCGTCGAAGACGGTGTAGACGGTGCTGGGCGGCGCGCCTGCCGCCCCTGCCGAACGGATCCAGTCAGCACGCCAGTCGCCGATGCCGAAGTTGTTGCGAAGGGACTCATTGATCGAGTCGCCAATCGACAGCACCTTGTAGTCGGGCCGCACCGCCTGCGCCACGAACTGGTACATCAGGCCGCGTAGCGTCGGGATCGGGTCGGACGGGATGCCGCAGGTCGCCGCCGCGCGCTCCGCCGAGACCAGCAGCTTCTCGATGTACATCGCATAGCCGGGTGAGCCCTCGACGTCGCTGCCGTCGGGCTGGACAAGCCCGCGTGCGATGGCAACGACGTGGCCCCACGCAGTTTCGCGCCCCGGAGCATCAGCCACCCAGCAATACGCGGCCAGCGCGCCCGTCTGTCGAATGAGCTCGGTGTTGTTCGTGCCGATGCTGATCTCGCGGCTCGACCCGAAGCTGCGGATCATCGTCTGCGAGTCACGAAGTGCGGCTGCAGAGATCGTTGGGTCGTTGAGAGTCTGCGCCGCGCAGACCAGCGTCTGCGTGCGCAGGCCGCCGTAGATCGAGCCGTCGACCCACGAACCTCGGCCCGAGTTGTTGTCGCGGATCCAGTAGTAGATGAGGTTGCGGAACCGTTCGACCATTGCAGCGTTCTGCGTGTGCACGCCGCGGTAGAGCAGCGGCAGGGCCCAGAACAGCGAGTGCACGTGCCGATCGCCGGACGTATCCGTGCCGGACTGCGGCTTCCAGTTCGGGTGCTCGGTGAGCAGGTAGGTGCCGCCCTGGCTCATGACGGCCCGGCCGGCCATCAGCTCCTGGGCGCGGTTCTTCTCCGATTTGGCGCTCGTTGACGGGATGAGCGTCTCGCACCATGAACCAAGTGCGGCCGGCATGACCAGGGGCGGCAGGGCATTCGGGTCCGGGGCTGGTTCGGTTGGGGCGGGGGCCGGGGCCACCGGATCCGTGGGGGCCACGGTCGGGGTGGGCACCGGGTCGCCGTCGGCCGCCTGCGCGACGGGGGTTAGCAGTAGCGCTCCCACGGCCGCACCGACCACCATGAGGGTGAGGCCAGCGGACCGTCGATTTCGGCTTCGTCCCGTGCGCATCATTCGTCACATGATGACTCAGGTCCGATGGGGCGACAAATCCGACCGCTATGCGAACACCGGGGCGTCGAGGCACGACAGAATGGACAAATGGGATTGGTCCTCGCCGAGGTGCTGCCGCTCGCTCTGGCCATCGCGGCCTCGCCGTTCACGATCATCCCGGCGATCCTGCTGCTGTTCACCCCGCGAGCCCGGACGACCAGAGCGGT